>JAPLDP010000029.1 GCA_026391695.1 Bacteroidota bacterium | reverse complement strand
AACCCTCCCGCTCATTCTCGAGGTAATGAAACAATTTTCCAGGCAGAAATACTCCTGGCTTAACAATATGAATGTTACCTTTGAGGGAGCTTCCTACTCGTAAAATACGGGTGGTTGTTTACCGTGAAAATCTATGTTTATGTATTCAATAATTATTTCATCTCCTAAACAACCTTTTTCATCTTTTTTCCAAACTACTTCAACATAGATTGGTAAAGGTTCATTCCATAAATCTAAATTGCTGTTTTCTGGTAAATTATAAAATCTGAATGTAGTATTGTTTATTTCAATGAACCATCCTCCGCAACACATACACTTACTTGCATCGAAACCTGTAATTTTTCCTTCGTACATTAAATGATTGTCCTTTTTGCAAGCTATCAGAGTAAGCAAAAGAATGCAGCAAATTATAATTAGCTTTTTCATTTTTCCTTGTTCTTATATTTTTAAAATGCGTAACGTATGTGTATACGGCTGTAATTTATACTTCTCTTATCAGCGCACTCTGTAAATTTAAACAAATTTAACGATTTTATTCTGTAAGGTAACTTTTTTTGGCAGAACAGACTCCATAAGAGCGACCTGTGGAATTTTGAGGTAGTTAATCACAGGTATGAACCCCAGGGCAAGCCCTGGACCCAAATTCCGCAGCGAACTGCTAGGAATTTAACCAAATCACCTCACCCCCTTCACCCCCTCTCCTGGAGGAGAGGGGGACGGGGGGGTGAGGCTAATAGACAGGAATCTTCACCATTTCTTTACGTTCAATTAATATTCAATTAACATTAACACAGGTACTTTGCAGCGATTAAAATATCGCGCATATTTTAAAAATTAACGGACTAAAGTCCGGTAATAAATTGGTTGTCATTTGCTTACCCCGGACTAAAGTCCGGGGCTATTTAAAATAAAATAATAAACCTATGAAAAAGAAAATCACACAATCCAAATTTTATTTCTTTGGCATCATTCTATTAATTATGGCCGGAATTTTACCTGCCGCAGCACAGGTGAATGATGAGCAAAAGGCCGATACACTTACACCGGCTGTTGAGCAGGTCAAATCGGACCTGACCGTTCTGAAACGGCTGAAAATATCAGGTTATATCCAGGCGCAATGGCAGAAGGCCGAACAAGCAGGCATCCCGTCATTTGCCGGTGGAAATTTCACGGCAGATGTCGATAACCGTTTTTCGGTGCGACGTGGACGTGTTAAGTTTACGTATGATAATGATTGGTCGCAATATGTTTTGCAATTGGATGTGACTGAAAGAGGTGTCGCTATTAAGGACGCCTATGCAAGTTTTACGGATCCGTGGACAAAGTATTTTACTTTGACCGGTGGTGTTTTTAACCGTCCTTTCGGATATGAAATTGTCTATTCGTCCAGTATAAGGGAATCACCTGAGCGTTCCAGATTCGTGCAGACTCTTTTTCCTGGTGAAAGAGACCTGGGTGCCAAATTGACCATTCAGCCTCCAAAAACGTCAAAGTATAATTTTATATCGCTCGATCTGGCGCTCATAAATGGCACCGGCAATACGGCAGTCGATTTCGATAAATATAAGGACTTTATCGGACGATTGGCGATTGTGAAAAGCAACAAAAAGGAGAACATCAAGTATGGGGTTGGAGTATCCTATTATTATGGTGGCTGGAAACAAGCAACAAAATTTAACTATTCAATGAAGGATGTCACTTTGAAGGAGGGCGGTACAATGAAGGCGTTTGTGGTGGACTCAGCAGGTTCAGCGATAGGTGACATGCTGAAAAGAGAATATTTTGGGGTTGATGCACAGTTTGCCTTTGATTTCCCATTTGGCATGACACAGATACGCGGGGAATTTATCATGGGTACACAGCCGGGTACTTCTTCGACTACGACCAGTGCTACTGCCCAGCCAACACAGAATCCTTCAGTTCCATACGCGACAACCGCCATCTATGATACCACCGGAGCCATCACCGGTTATACCACTGTAGCAAACGCTGCGGTGAGCTCCGATGCCTACAGACGGAAATTAGATGGATTCTATTTCTACCTGGTTCAGAACATCTTTCAGACACGACATCAGTTCATCTTTAAATATGACTGGTATGATCCGAATACTGACGTTTCAGGAAATGACATTGGTGCAAATGCGAAATCCTTACCCAAAGGAGCAAAACCAACTTCGTCGACGGATATTAAATATTCGACCATTGGTATTGGTTGGGCTTTCCGCTGGAACAGCAATGTTAAATTAACCGCATATTATGATATCGTAAAAAACGAATCAACAAGCGCAATAACCAACAAGAGCCCATTAAAAGATTTTGCAGGTGATATAAAAGATAATGTCTTTACTCTGAGGTTACAATACAAATTCTAAAATGAATTTTACCCAACTTTCTTAACAGTAAATTAATATTGACTTAAAAATCAGTTAATACACAAATTGTTATTTCGCACTAAAATTTAAATAGATTATGAAAAAGATCATCATTGCCTTATCAGTCATAGCTTTTGCGGTACCTGCACTTGTTCAGGCGCAAAGGGTCGTATGTAAAATCAAAGGAAGTGACACCTGTTTGCCTCTTTCGCAGAAAGAAGCTGAGGTTTACATGCAAAAGAACCCGGGATCATCCATTTCTGTTGTTGGCGGTGGCTCGGGTGTCGGTCTGGCAGCATTGTTAAGCGGGACTACCGACATTGCGCAATCATCGCGCAAGATGAAGCTCGACGAGAAAATCAAACTGCAGGATGCCGGCAAGGCCTTTAAGGAAGTCATCATCGCCTATGATGCACTGGCCGTCGTCGTCAATCCTGCCAATAAGGTGAATCAACTTACCAGGGAACAACTGGAGGATATTTTTACCGGTAAGGTCACAAACTGGAAAGAAGTGGGTGGTGACGATATGAAAATCATTGCTTACTCGCGCGAGTCGAGCTCAGGTACATTTGAATTCTTTAAAGAGCATGTACTCAATAAGAAGAATTTTGCAACAACGGCCTTATTGATGCCTGCCACAGGCGCCATCGTCCAGTCGGTCAGCCAGACGGCCGGTGCTATTGGTTATATCGGACTGGCTTATATCAATAAGGACGTTAAGGCTTTAAAGGTGTCTTATGACCAGGGGAAGACCTATGTCGCTCCGGCAGTCGAAACAGCAAAAAATAAAACATATCCTATTACAAGGCCTTTGTATTATTATTACTTAACATCAATTGAAAAGACGGTTAAGCCATACGTTGATTTTATTTTATCGGCCGACGGACAGAAAATCGTTCATGAGGAAGGGTATGTGCCAATAAAGTGACATCGCCCCCTGTGGAGGTTGTCTCAATAGCCCTTAGTGTTCCTTGGTGATTGCCTTTGTGTCCCTTTGTGGTTAACCTAATTAATTGTAACACAAAGGTTCACAAAGAATACACAAAGTGACACAAAGGAAGAAACCTAAAACATTTTAACTTATTAGTCACCCCCGGAATGGGGAGAGGTCAATACAAGAGAATTGAAAAAATACCGGAGAATTTCAGAAAAAGTCGCAGTAGGCATCCTATTCAGCAGCAGCACGGTTACAACAATAACCGTGCTTTTTATTATTTTGTTTCTTTTCAGGGAAGGGCTGGGTATATTTAACAGCCGTCCGGTCGAAAATAACTATGAAATCGTTGTAAACCAGGATAATCCAATTAACCAGTTAAGTGCGCGTCATTTAAAGGATATATTTAACCAGGACATCACAAACTGGAAAACACTGGGTGGTAATAATGACAGCATTATCCTGCTTACCATTTCAGAAATAGGTAATTATTATTCTGAAGAGGAACTTGGTGCGAATTTCGAGTATCTGCCCCAGCGTATCAATGATTTTGTGCAGCAACATACCGGAGTTTTCGCTTATATTTCCAAGGCTTATATAACCGGGAACTTCAGATGGAAAATAATCCCTGTCCATAAAATCAGTGTCGGTGAATTTTTGACCGGCCAGCAATGGTATCCCACGGCCTCTCCTGTTGCATTATATGGAGTACTACCGCTCATCCTCGGTACACTGTGGGTTACCCTGGGAGCAATAGCGCTTGCACTGCCAATAGGACTGGTGACTGCAATATACATGGCTGAAGTGGCAGGCAACCGTTTCCGTAATATCTTAAAGCCTGTCATTGAATTATTGTCGGGCATCCCTTCAGTTGTATATGGTTTTTTCGGCCTCGTGGTGCTTGTCCCTCTTATTCAGAAAACTTTTAACCTGCCTGTCGGTGAAACGGCCCTGGCAGGCAGTGTTATCCTGGCTATCATGGCATTGCCGACGATCATAACGATCACGGAGGATGCTCTACGTACAACGCCTGTATCCCTTAAAGAAGCCAGCCTTGCCTTAGGCGCTTCCAAATGGCAGACTATCAGACGGGTCATTATACCTCATTCAATATCAGGCATAACAGCCGCAGCCATTCTTGGAATAGGACGGGCAGTGGGGGAGACCATGGCCGTATTAATGGTCACCGGCAATGCTTCGGTGATCCCGTCATCGTTTTTACAACCTGTCAGGACGATCCCTGCCACCATTGCCGCAGAGCTTGGTGAGGCACCCTTTGGCAGCACCCACTTCAAAGCTTTGTTTGCCTTAGGCATCATCCTTTTTATTATAACTTTTGTTTTTAATTCGTTAGTCGAACTGGTAAAAGCAAAGAGATGACCAAGAAACAGCTAACACAGGCCATAGCATTTAACACCTTCAGGATAATCAGCCTGATGGTTGTGGCTGTCCTTTTTATTATTTTGGGCTTCATTGTAATCCATGGTATTTCGGCTGTAAACTGGACCTTCCTCACCTCTATGCCAAAAGAGGGCATGACTGAAGGCGGAATTCTCCCGGCTATTGTCGGAACCCTTTGCCTGGTTGCAGGCAGTATGATCTTTGCTTTTCCGGTAGGTGTGTTGTCAGGTATTTATATTAATGAGTATCTCCGTGAGACTTTTCTGAAGAAATTCATGCGTTCGATGACCAATAACCTGGCAGGTATTCCTTCGATTGTTTTCGGGCTGTTTGGCATGGCTTTGTTTGTTAACACGCTGAAATTCGGCGATTCCATCATTGCGGGCTCCCTTACCCTTGGTTTGATGGTTTTACCGGTCATTATACGTACCACCGAAGAAGCCCTCAAGTCGGTGGATGATGGCTTGCGCATCGGCAGTTATGCACTCGGAGCTACAAAACTGTATACCGTAAGAAAAGTCGTCTTACCGGTTGCATTTCCTAACATTCTGACGGGGTTGATTTTATCAATCGGAAGGGTTTCGGGTGAGACGGCGCCCATTCTCTTTACTGTAGCAGCATATTTTTTACCCAGATTGCCTCATAGCATTTTCGACCAGGTGATGGCTTTACCGTATCACCTTTATGTCCTGACGACCAGCGGGACAAATATCGAAAAGTCGAGGCCTATGGCTTATGGTACCGCGCTTGTTCTCATTGCAATGGTATTGATCGCAAATTTATCAGTCAACTTCATCAGGTCATACCGCTCCAGAAAAAAGTAATAACAGTATAATATGTCAGAATATAAAGTAGAAGTAAAGGATTTAAATTTATACTATGATGAATTCCAGGCATTGAAGAATATCAACTTCACGGCCATGGCGAATACCATCACAGCGTTCATTGGCCCGTCGGGATGCGGGAAATCGACACTTTTGCGTGTCTTTAACCGCATGAACGACCTGATTCATGGTGTCACGACAACCGGAAGTGCCTTTGTCGACGGACTGGATGTATATGATAAAAACATCAGAGTGGATGAATTGCGCAAGAAAGTCGGCATGGTGTTTCAGAAACCGAATCCCTTTCCAAAGTCGATTTTTGAGAATGTGGCCTTTGGGCTGCGGGTAAACGGCATGAATGACCGGCATTATATTGAGGAGAAGGTAGTTGACTCAATAAAGCAGGCAGCGTTGTGGGAAGAGGTAAAGGACAACCTGAAAAAATCGGCTATGGATCTTTCAGGAGGACAGCAGCAAAGGCTCTGTATTGCCCGTGCACTGGCCATTGAGCCATCGCTGGTACTCATGGATGAGCCTGCCTCGGCTTTGGATCCGATATCGACGGGTAAGATCGAGGACCTGATTTATGAATTAAAGAAAAACTATACGATTATCATCGTGACACATAATATGCAGCAAGCAGGCCGCGTTAGCGATTATACTGCTTTTTTCTACCTGGGTGAACTGGTTGAATGGGATGTAACAAAAACTATTTTTACAAATCCGAAAGATATAAAAACACAAAATTACGTTACGGGTAAGTTCGGTTGATCCTGTTTTACCAGTGAAAAGCAAAATATTATGTACTTTGGTCAGATTTTAAATTTTAAATGTTATGACGCATCTCAATACTGAATTGAAAATATTAAAGTCGGATATCATCGACGAGTGGGAACTGGTCATCAGTCAGCTTGCCAGGGCCCGTGATGCCGTTGAAAACTTTAATAAGGATATCATTGCGGAAATGGCATCAACAGAAAAGCTTATCGATGCCTTTGAGCTGAAAATTGATATGGACTGCGAGAACCTCCTGGCTTTATTCAATCCTCTTGCCAATGATCTCAGGTTTGTACTGGCTGTGCTTAAAATAAACTATAATCTTGAACGCATTGGCGATTTTGCATGGGGACTGGCAAAAATCGTCAAAGAAAGTACACAACCGTTTGAAAAAGAGCATCTTGAAAAGACAAATCTGCCGGATATCATTGATGCCGGCATCGATATGCTGAAAGAAGCTTTGACTGCTTTTGAAAATGAAGACAACCGCCTTGCCAGAAATGTATTCACAAGGGATCATTTACTGGATAACAGTAATAAAAATGCCGTTGGTAACATTGCGAGTATCATCAAACAAAATCCTGAGGGCATAATAAATCATCTCAACTTACTAATCGCCATACGTAAAATTGAAAGGGTAGGAGATCATACCAAAAATATATCGGAGGAGATTATTTTTTACCTGGAAGCCAAAGTGCTGCGGCATAAGAAACACAAGAACAAGGTGTAGATGATATATTTCTTTTGTAATTTTGGATACTGTAGTAATTTGAAGTTGCACAAATTAATTGGTATGATCACCAAACCACCTCACCCCCTTCACCCCCTCTCCTGGAGGAGAGGGGGACGGGGGGTGAGGTCAATTAAAAACAGCCAAGCATAATGACCAATAGTGATATTAAAATACTTATTGTTGATGATGAAGAAGATATACTGGAGTTTGTAGGTTATAATCTGCGCAAGGAGGGATACCAGGTGATTACTGCCGGCAATGGTGACGAAGCTGTAACGCTTGCACGGCAACATGTGCCGCAGTTGATCATCCTCGATATCATGATGCCCGGAATGGATGGCATTGAAACATGCCGGGAGATGAGAGATATCGAACTGCTTAAAAATACCGTCATCACTTACTTTACCGCCAGGAGTGAAGATTACTCCCAGATTGCCGGATTTGACGCCGGTGCTGATGATTACATCACCAAACCCATCAAGCCCCGTTTACTAATAAGCAAGGTAGCGGCGTTGCTGCGTCGCTACAGGATATCTGATGAAAAGCCGGAAACAGGCTCCTCTGCGGACGACCTGATAATTGATCGCGAGGCATACGAGGTCCATTTTAAAAGCAGGTCATTCACGCTGCCCAAAAAAGAATTTGAACTTCTTGCCCTATTGGTTTCCAAACCCAACAGGGTGTTCACACGCGAAGAAATATATGCCAGAATATGGGGTGATGATATTATTGTCGGTGAACGTACCATTGACGTTTACATAAGGAAGATCCGTGAAAAACTGGGCACAGACAATATTGTAACCATTAAGGGAGTTGGATACAAATACGAACAATGATCAATGAACAATGATCAATGAACAATGATCAATGATCAGTTGGTTGTATTTTTTTTATTGATCATTGATCCTTGATCATTGATAATTGAATTTATGCGACCGTCAAAACCATACTACCTTGTTCTCCTTGCTTCGGCAGTTATCCTGGTATTTTATCTGGCTGTTTATACCATTATCAGCATTCTGGTATATCAGCATATCCACTGGCTCGTATTCGGTTTATCCGGAGTCATCATACTTGCGGTGACCTTCTTTACATTTTCCTTTATTCTGAAAAAATATATACACGACAGGATTAAGTTGGTTTATAAGACCATCCGGACACTAAAGCTTTCAAAAGATGAGAAAGTGGCAAAAGTCGATTTGAAGGAAGATATCATTCATACTGTCAATGAAGAAGTCATGGAATGGGCTGTGAAACGAAGAGAGGAAATCGAAAAACTGAAGAGTATGGAAGCCTACCGGAGGGAATTTTTAGGTAATATCTCGCATGAGCTGAAAACGCCGATCTTCAATATTCAGGGATATATCCTCACCTTGCTCGAAGGTGCATATCTTGATCCCGAAGTGAATAAGGTCTATCTGTATAAAACGGCGAAGAATGTTGAACGTATGATCACCATTGTGGAAGACCTGGAGATTATTTCGCAGCTGGAGTCAGATATGTTGAAGTTAGAATATACCCGGTTCAATATAGTAGCGCTTGTTAATGATGTTTTTGAGTTACTTGAAGATAAGGCAAAACAAAAAGATATTCATCTGATTTTTCAGGCAGGAGTCGCAAAAGATTCCCACATTTTTGTTTGGGCTGATAAGGAGCGTATCAAGCAGGTTTTGATTAACCTGATCGATAATTCAATAAAATATGGGCACACGGGTGGCCGGACCAAGTTGAGCTTTTATGACATGGATGAGCAGATCCTGGTTGAAGTATCCGATAATGGCATTGGCATTGATGCCGGGCATCTACCCCGACTTTTCGAACGTTTTTACAGGGTGGATAAGAGCCGTTCGCGTGGCATGGGAGGCTCCGGTTTAGGGTTGGCCATCGTAAAACATATCATTGAATCGCATGAGCAAACGGTTAATGTGCGCAGCAAGCCAGGTGTGGGATCCACCTTTTCATTCACCCTTAAAAAAGGATAGATTATTTCGTTATCCGAAATATTTATAAATAATTATTTTCTTTCATATACCATTACATCTCAAATATTTCATAGTATCCCTGAGATATTCTCTAATCCATCTTACCTGGTTAGTCTTGCTGTAATGGCCTTGGTAAGTACATTTATTATTTGGTACTCTTTACGAAAAAAGCCAGCATAGATTTGTATACACCTGAACGGAATAAACCGGATTATGGCAATATTTAAAATCCAAAAATATTCACCTGCGAATCAGGCAAATTTTCATTATATTTGGCAAACTTTTTATCTAAATTAATATTTACTAAGATGATCGCCATGAAAAGAAAATTAACACTTGCTAACCTTGAAAACAACTATGACATCCTGTTGTTTTCCGACTTTTTAAAATCGCAGATAACATGGCTGTTAAACAGCCAGAAAATAAGCGAGGTCCTGCTTATTCCATATGCTTATGACGGACAATATTATAATTCATTTATACAGGATATTAAGCAACTCTTCTCTTTTTTTAAGATAAATGTAAAGCTCATCACCGAGGGAAATCCAGCTACCCTGCTCAAAGAAGCATCATTTATTGCAACCGGCGGAGGCGATTTGACAAAATTATTAGAAGGTTTGGTCGACCATCTTGGTTTATTGAAAACTAAATTGACAACAGGAACACCATATCTTGGATGGAATGAAGGCAGTGTTGTAGTGTCACCAACATACGTTGTACCATCTGTCATACCTGTCAGTTCCAATTGCATTGGCGCGATCAGTTTTCAGATATATTCCCATTATGTCGATACCTCGATCAACAGGCAGGAGATAAAAAATTTTCTATTGAATCATAAAAATGACACTCCTCCCATCACTAAAGTGTATTGTATGACAGATGGACCTGGTGGATCCGGTATCCGTCTTGAAGATGATAATGAGGGATTGGTATACGGACCCGGCACAAGCCCTGCTTCAACCATAGTATTTGCACTGTCAGGAGGAAATCTCGTTACAACCTGATCCGCATTAGTTACATTACTGGATATGGCTAATTCATCATCTCGCGAATGAGGATTTTAAAGATTTTGGGCATATTCTCATTTTTTCTGGTCATTGTGGTATTGACCTTGAAAGCCAATGCTCAAAATGATACGCTCACTGATTATGACAGGGCTTATGCATTAATTGACCAAAGGAAATATTCCGAAGCCATCGAGAAGTACCTTTCATTTCTTCAAAAGGAAAACACTGTGAGCGAACCGGATAGGGAAAAAATCGCTGAAGCATTGAATAATATCGGGATTTGCTATTTCATGATGAATAATTATCATGAGGCGATAACATGGTATGAAAGAGCCCTTTCGGAAGACAGAAAAATTAAAGTGCCGGCTAATTATGCCACCCGCTATAATAACATTGGTCTGGCCTATAAAAAATTAGGAACTTATGACAGTGCTGTTGCCTACTATAATAAAGCTCTTGTATTGGATATGCAACAGGGCGATACCCAAAGTATAGCAAAGTCACTGAACAATCTTGGCTCTATTTATGATTCCTGGGGACGCTATGACACTGCCATTCTCTTTTATGAACGGTCTTTAAAACTCAAAGAAAAATTAGGTGACTCAGCAGGTATGGCCATTTCTTTGAACAATATTGGCTTGGTTTACAAAGAATGGGAAAAGTTCGACCAGGCCATACAATTCATTGAAGAGGCATTGGCGATTGACAGAGCACTCGGTAAAGTAAGAGAGATCCCTAACCGCCTGAATAACATTGGAGTGGCTTATTCACATAAGAAACAATTTGACAAAGCTTTGGAATATTTCCAAATGGCTCACACAATGGCAAATGAACAGAATAACAAGGATCTGATTGCAACTCTGAATGCGAATATGGGAAGTTGTTACTTCGGGCAGCAGAGATATGATGCGGCCATTCAATACCTCCAGCTGGCTGTTGGAATTTATCAGGAACTGGATAGACCTGTTAATCTTGCTTCTGTTTATGCAACACTGGCCGATATTTCCAAGGTAAAGGGCGCTTATAACCAATCCATCAGTTATTTGTCGCAGAGTACAAAAATTGCTGACCAGATTAGTCTTAAGGATCAGCTGAAAACCAATTACCTCTTGTATTCCGATCTATACGCTGCAATGGGGAATTATTCTGAAGCATTGAATTATTATAAAAAATATGTGGACATAAAGGATACACTTTATAGTGAGGAAATACATAAACAGATCACTGACTTTGAAGTAAAATATGAAACTGAAAAAAAGGATAGGGTTATTACATTACTGCAACAAAAAGAAGTTATTCAGACCCTGACCATAAAAAAGGACAGGATATTCCGAAATTCGCTGATAGGTGGTATCGCATTACTTATCATGCTTGCTGTTGTCATTTATTTAAGCCTTCGCCAGAAAAGAAAAGCAAATGAGATCATTGTCAGCGAGAAGGATAAATCTGACAAATTGTTATTGAACATACTACCGTCAGGCATTGCCACTGACCTGAAGGAGAAAGGCAAGACAGAACCACAGCTCTATGAAAACGTTACAGTCTGTTTTACCGATATCGTGGATTTTACTGAACTGGCTGCCAGAATGGAGCCAAAGTTTCTTATTGATGAATTGAATAAAATCTTTACTGCATTTGATACCATTATTGAGAAATATAATTGTGAACGCATAAAAACCATTGGTGATGCATATATGGCAGTTTGCGGTTTGCCGGATGAAAATCCACGACATGCCGAAAATATCATTTGGTCAGCCGTGGAGATGATTCAATATTTGGAAAAGAAAAACCTTGAATCAAAAATAGACTGGCGGATTCGTGTGGGCATCCATTCCGGCCCTGTAATTGCCGGTGTGGTCGGAGTTAAAAAATACATTTACGATGTTTTTGGTGATACTATCAATACTGCTTCCCGAATAGAAAATGTCTCTGAACCTATGCGGATCAATATTTCCGATGTAACCTACAACCTCGTTAAAGATAAGTTCAAATTCGAGGAAAGGGAAGAGATAGAGGTAAAAGGTAAAGGCAAGATGAAAATGTTCTTTATCAGGGCAGAATCTAAATAATTGATACTACTGACTTTTTTTATACCTTTGGCCGTTTCACAAAATTTTACTTAATAAAGTGCTTTACATGGAACCTGAGAACTTCAAAATTTATGGTTACCGATGGATCATTCTCATCGCATTCATGTCGGTCTCCATAGTCAATCAATTGTTATGGATAACCTTTGCACCTATCACCGGTAGTGCCGCCAGCTTTTATGGTGTGTCGGATTTAAGCATCGGCCTGCTTTCCATGAGTTTTATGATCGTCTACATTTTTGTATCGCTACCGGCTTCATGGATCATCGATACATATGGATTTAAGGTAGCCGTCGGCATTGGTGCTGTCCTCACGGGTGTCTTCGGGCTTATGCGTGGCATATTTGCATCGGATTATACACTTGTTTTGATAGCACAAATAGGAATTGCCATTGGGCAACCATTTATACTCAACTCGACCACTGCCATCGCTGCCCGTTGGTTTCCAATACAGGAAAGGGCGACAGCCACGGGTTTGGGCGCTCTTGCCATGTATTTGGGTATTGTCATTGGCATGGCGCTAACACCGTTTCTTATCATCAGCCATAGTATCAGCACCATGTTGCTCATTTATGGGTTTATTTCGATTTTCTCGGCTGTTCTGTTTATATTTCTTGCCAGGGAGCGTCCGCCCACACCGGCATGCCTGCCGGGGCAGGAGGAGCGGTCGCTGGTGTTTGACGGACTCAGAAATGCTTTACATAAAAAGGATTTCGTCCTGTTGATGGTAGTCTTTTTTATTGGATTAGGGGTTTTCAACTGTGTGACAACATGGATCGAAGATATCCTGCGGCCACGGGGATTTACCATCACACAGGCCGGATTATCCGGCGGACTGATGGTCCTCGGGGGCATTGTAGGCGCTGTGATCATGCCCTTTCTGTCGGACCGCTACCGTAAACGGGTACCTTTTATTCTTATCGCTTTGGGCGCATCCACATTAGGCCTCATCGGCATCACGTATGCTACCAGTTACGGGCTGTTGCTGGCAGCTTCCTTTGTCATGGGTTTTTTCCTGCTCAGCGCGGGACCGATAGGATTTCAATATGGGGCAGAAATAGCCAATCCGGCACCTGAAGGCACGACAAATGGTTTGCTAATTCTCATGGGACAGATATCAGGTATCATTTTCATCTTTGGCATGGATCTGTATAAGGCTCCGGGCACAGGGTCCATGACTTTATCATTGCTCGTGCTCATAGGCCTGATGGTAGTGAGTTTTCTTCTCTCGACACGGCTGAGGGAGTCGCTTCTTCTGACAGGAAAAAAGCCTGCGGAATAGATCATATAAACTGTTTGGCTGCTACTTATCCTGATTTTTTCTTTTCGGCCAGATTCTTTAACACCTCATCCTGTAAAGTTTTGGTCAGGGGTAAATATTTAAAGAATTCCATGGAATAGGCTGCCCTGCCGCTGGAAAGATTGCGGAGCTGTGTGGAATAACCGAACATCTCCATCAACGGAACAAAGCAGTTAACTTTCTGTGATCCTTTTCTGAATCTCCGCATCGCCTCGATCTTGCCGCGTCGCCGGTGAAGATTTCCCACAATATCTCCGATATAATCGTCAGGCGTGTTGACCTCGACTTTCATCACAGGTTCGAGGAGTATAGGGTTGGCTTTCATGAATCCGTTTTTAAAACAGATCGAAGCACAGGTCTGGAAAGCCATGTCCGACGAGTCAACCGGATGATAGCTGCCATCAAGCAGCACCACTTTTATGTCCATAATGGGATAACCGGCCAGGATGCCTTTTTCCATTGTTTTCTGTATGCCTTTGTTGACTGACAGGACATATTCAGTAGGAATAGCTCCTCCCTTGATTTTATCTACAAATTCATATCCTTTTCCTTCGTTGGGTTCAATGCGTATGACCGTATGTGCAAACTGTCCTTTGCCACCGGTTTGCTTGACATGCCTGTAATTCGACTCCGTTTCACCGGTAATGGTTTCCCTGAATGACACAGAGGGTTCACCAGTTTCCACTTCCACATCAAACTCATATTTCAGCCTGTCGATGATGATCTCAAGGTGCAGCTCTCCCATTCCTGAGATGATCGTTTCATTTGTTTCCTCGTCAAAGTGGAAATGAAATGACGGATCTTCATTCGAAAGTTTTTTCAGTGCCTCGCTGAATTTTTCCAGGTCTTTCCGTCTCAGGGGTGTTACCTTGAGTTCAATAACAGAAGGCGGGACGTGGATGGATTCGAGAAACAGCCTGTGACCTTCTTCGCAGAGGGTATCACCTGTTTTAGTGTACTTCATGCCGATAAGGGCGACAATATCCCCGGGCCCGGCTTCTTCGGTTTCTTCCCTGGCTTTTGCATGGATTTTAAGAATTCTTCCGGCACGCTCATATTTGTTCTTAGTCGAATTTACGAGTTGCATGCCGCTTTTCAGGGTTCCGGAGAAAATGCGTATAAATGTCTGTTGACCAACAAAGGGATCAGTGATAAGTTTAAATGCCAGCGCCGCAAAGGGATCTTTTGGCGATGGGTGGCGTGAATGGAATTTTTCAGGATCATCGACATCTAAGCCAATGACAGCACCGACATCGACGGGGGAGGGCAGATAATCTATCACAGCGTCGAGAAGGTGCTGTATGCCCTTGTTTTTGTATGCTGCACCGCAGAAAACGGGAGTGATGAGTAACTTCAGCGTAGCCTCACGCACGGCCAGCTTCAGGCTCTCTGTCGTCACTTCCTTGTCATGAAGGAAAAGTTCCATTATTTCCTCGTTAAAGTCGGCAATATTCTCAATAAGTAAGTTACGGGCTTCTTCACAGGTGTTTTTGTACCCGGCAGGAATGTCCGTTTCAATCCATTCCTTGTCATCAAAAATAAAGGCTTTTCTTTCCATGATATCGATGATGCCACGGAAGTTTTCTTCAGCGCCAATAGGAATCTGGAATGGAACAGCATTGGCATCCAGATACTTGTTCATCTGGGCTACAGCTTCATTGAAGTCTGCGCCCGCACGGTCCATTTTATTTATAAAAGCTATACGCGGCACCCGGTAGCGGTCGGCCTGGTTCCATACTGTTTCGCTCTGGGGTTCTACGCCGCCGACAGCGCAAAATACAGCGACCATGCCGTCGATCACTCGCAATGACCGTTCAACCTCAATAGTGAAATCCACATGTCCCGGGGTATCAATGATATTGATCTGCGATCCTTTCCAGAAACAGGTGATGGCAGCCGACGCGATGGTTATCCCTCTTTCCTGCTCCTGCTTCATGAAGTCCATCGTGGCCTGGCCATCATGCACCTCTCCGATTTTCCGGTTAGTCCCTGTAAAAAAAAGTATCCTCTCTGTAACTGTTGTTTTTCCTGCATCTATATGAGCTGCAATACCAATATTCCGAAGTCTGGTTAATGGCATCTGTTGCATACTTTAGTTTTATCTATCAAACATTCCTCAGGGATTTTTGTTGTAATTTCGGCACCTGAATCGGTCAAATTCTGCAAATAAGCCTGTTACATTGATCACTCATGAATATTCCTGGCAAAGATACGATAAATGCCGATCCTGTCATTGAAGTGAAAGGAGTACATAAGTCCTTTAAAACCGTGCAGGCTGTCAAAGGCATTGACCTCAGGATTCCACAGGGGCAGTTTGTTGCTTTGCTGGGACCTAATGGTGCCGGAAAGACGACCCTGGTGGAAATGATAGAAGGTATTCAGAAACCTGATGCAGGAGAAATATATATTCTGGGCATGCCATGGAGAGGTCATGAGGATACCCTGCACCAGATCATCGGCCTGTCGCTTCAGGAAACTCATTTTATTGATAAATTGACTGTCTGGGAGACACTCAGGCTCTTTGCCAGCTTTTTTCGCCTTGGCCATGAACGTGCTGCCGAAATCATGGATATTATTGGCCTGGAGGAGAAAAAAAAAGCCTATGTCGTCAATCTTTCAGGGGGACAACGGCAACGGCTCGCCATCGGTATAGCCTTGATCAACAAACCCCGGATTTTGCTTTTGGATGAGCCTACTACTGGCTTAGATCCCAATGCCCGGAGGGAAATTTGGTCGATACTTCTGAAGCTTAAGGAACAGGAGCACACTTCTCTTGTCCTCACAACCCATTATATGGAGGAAGCTGAGCAGCTTTGCGACTATATCATCATCATCGACAAGGGACGAATTTTAAAGGAAGGCACATTAGGACAGCTTCTGTCGGAAAAAAATGACAGCTCAACAAATACATATACATTGGATGATCTGTTTATATCATTAACAGGAAGACATTTGCATGTATAATCTCTTTCGACAGGGACAGTTTTTTCAGTTGCTCTCGGCACAATTCAAGGAGCTCATCCGTGAGCCGGGTGTTCTCTTCTGGGGCATTGTTTTTCCGATACTTATGTCGCTTGGACTGGGAATAGCTTTCACCCAAAAACCCGATATCACGAGGAAAGTCGCTGTTATTGAAAGAAATGGGATAGACAGCACGATTGATGATACCCTTCATGTGATAGAAACCTTTTTACAATCCAACACTGAAAAGATTATTTCCGGTAATAACACGTCACAGTATAAATTGACTATACCTGATGATAAGCTGGGGAATACCACGTTTTTATTTCAGAAGACCTCATGGAAAGATGCTATCATCCGGCTTAAACGCGGTAATCTGAACCTGGTGATAGATGAAAAAGATGGCGAGATACAATATCATTTTGATCCCTTAAATCCTGATGCGCAGCTAACCTATCTTAAACTTTCGGATGTCTTCAGCAGGAGGCAGATAAAGGTCAATATAATCAATGAAAATATCATTCCTTTAACAGTCAGCGGCACCCGCTATATTGATTTTCTGGTTCCCGGACTGATAGCTATGGGCGTCATGATGTCGAGCATGTGGGGTATATCATGGGGTATTATCGAAAAGAGATCTAAAAAACTACTTCGTCGGCTGGTGGCTACGCCGATGAAAAAATCCTATTTTCTGATTACGCTGATATCCGTGCGGGTAGCGATGAATTTCGTGGAATCAGCCCTGCTTTTTCTTTTTGCCAATATTGTCTTTGGAATCACTGTTCAGGGCAGTGTTGCCGGATTGCTGATCATCTTTATAACAGGTAATATAGCATTTGCCGGTATAGCTATTTTTATTTCATCGCACACATCGAAAACCGAAATCGGTAATGGCTTTATTAATGTCGTCGTCATGCCTATGATGGTGCTATCGGGTATTTTTTTCAGCTATCATAATTTCCCGGAGTGGAGTATTCCTATTATCCAGAAATTACCTCTTACCATGCTGGCCGACGGGTTACGAAGTGTTTTTATTGAGGGAGCCGACTTGAGGGATATCTCCGGTCCTTCCCTGTTTATGGCTGCTACCGGTGTGATCTTCTTTTCTGCCGGTCTCAAAATTTTTAAGTGGCATTGAGTCATAGAGCCGGTAAAAATCAATGTAAGTTTCATCAAAATTTGGAGAAAATCTTATTTTAGCATATCTTGGCTGCGGAATTCCACAGGAATTCTTAAAACAAGTAGTAACTAAAACCTATCCCATGAAAAAAGCATTATTCTTGTTTTTTGCACTTGCCACACTTAGTCTGCATGTGTTGGCAGGGGGCATCGTGACGAACACCAACCAGAGTGCGGCCTTTGCCCGGCTCATGGCACGGAACGCTTCACTCGGCATTGATGCCGTGTATTTTAACCCTGCCGGTCTTACAAAGCTGCAGAAAGGTCTTTTTCTGTCTATTAACAACCAATCGATTTTTCAGACCAACACTGTAACAAGTAATTACCCTTTCTTACATGGCGCACCTGAAGCTGAGTATACCGGTAAGGTATCAGCACCTTTCTTCCCTGGTATCTATGCAGCTTACAGGTTTGGTAAATTCGCAGTCTCCTTTGGTTTTAATCCCATTGGCGGCGGCGGCAGCGCTGAGTATGACAAAGGAGTACCATCTTTTGCGATTCCTATTTCCGATCTGGTTCCAGCCCTGCGTCCTTCTGCCGGTGTGACCGATTACAAGGTCGACATCAGTTTTGAAGGTACCTCTGTTTACTTTGGTTATCAGGCCGGATTATCCTATGAGATCAGTCCCGAGGTTTCGGTTTATGCTGGCGTAAGGTATGTGACCGTAAAGAACACTTATAAAGGATCAATACGGAATATCATGATCAATCCTGCAAGTGGGGGTGGATTATTTATACAAGCTGATGCATTCGGCAATGACATGGCTCAATATTATACTGGTGTTGCAACAAGTTATAATACTGCTGCCACCGGTGCAAGCAATCTGGCTGCCGCAGGATTAGGTGATGTAACCTTTGCTCAGGCTGCAGCTGCCGGTTACATAACTCCTGAACAGCAGGCATCCTTCGAACAAGCTCTTCAGGGTGCAGAGCAACCAATTGAAACTCCAATTGGCCAGGCTCAGGTGGTATTTACAACAGTAGCCGGTAATGCTACTGCAGGAGCTGCTCAAATGACCGGACTTGCCGCACAAACCGGTGATAAGGAGGTCGACGTCGTACAAAAAGGCCATGGATTCACACCAATTATCGCTGCAAACCTGACTTTTCAGGAAAAACTGACTCTCAGCCTGAGATATGAATTCTTAACAGTGATTGATGTCGAAAACGATACAAAAGTGGATGGTACCGGTGAATTTCCCGACAAGGAAAAATCGGGCAGCGACTTGCCGGCTATGCTTGCTGTCGGTGCTTCATACCCTGTGACCGAAAAACTCAGAGCTTATGCCGACTTTAACTATTACTGGGACAAAAATGCATATTATGGTAAGTCAGATACGCTTACTTTCGAGAAGGATAACCCCACCAACAGTTCGATTATCGATAAAAATTTCTGGGAAATTGGCGTTGGACTGCAATACGATATCAGCGAGAAAATACTGGTCAGCGCAGGGTATCTCTATTCAAAGGATGGCACAAACCAGTTCTATCAGTCCGATCTCAGCTACAGCACGTCATCGAATGCTGTCGGCTTTGGAGGAGCCTGGAAAATAACCCCGAAAATTGACCTTAACATTGGTGCCATGTTTGCCTTTTATAAGGATGGTTCAACGAACCTGGGACATATCCTTGACGCTACATACATTCCTGTTACGACGACCTATGGAAAGTTTACACAAGCTTATGCTATTGGACTTGATTTCAAATTCGGGAAGTAATCGGATGATTTTCACCTGATTGAAGAGGGTGTCTCAAAAATGAGGCACCTTTTTTTCATTCACATCTGGCGCGCGTTTGTAACGCGTGCCTGATAATTAAGCGTTTGTAACGTGAATTCCTTCAGTATGCTATTAATTTAGGCGTTTCCGGGATAATCACTATCAAATAATCCAAATCGGCGTAATTTCTTGCTGAGCTAAATAGATACGCCTCGGCTGGAGGAAACGTTTACCTCAACTGGAGTATTGTAAATTTTTGTCATGTACTTAGTGTATTATTTACCTTGTTATCCTGTAAAAACTTTACATTTACATAACAAAATGCGCCTGAAAGAATAGTCTTATGATTTTTAAATTAGGCATTGTTGGAGCCGGTTCTTTTTCAATGTTTTCCGTAGATGCTTTTCTGCAGAATGATAATATTTCAGTGGCAGGTGTTTTTGATGTTGATGCGAAGAAATCCGGTGCTTTTGCTTCAAAATACGGTACTAGGATTTTTGATTCAATGGATGAAATGTTGGGTGATGTTGATATCAATCTCATTTATATTTCAACACCTCCAAATCTTCATTATGAACAAAGTAAATCGGCCCTTTTGGCCGGCAAGCATGTTATCTGCGAGAAACCTGCGGCCATAGAGCCCTTTCATGCAGTGGAACTATACGAAATAGCTGAGAAGAAAGGACTGCTCTATGTGGTTAATTTGATGCAGCGATACAATCCCCTGTACCGGAAAGTTTCAAAACTGATCGAATCAAAGTTACTGGGTGAATTCCTGCATGGTTACTTTGAGAATTATGCCTCTGATGAAGCGCTGAGCCCCGGTCACTGGATGTGGAGTCCTGAAATCAGCGGAGGGATATTTATCGAACATGCCGTACATTTCTTCGATATGTTTGAGGGCTGGTTTGGTGAAGGAACCTTAATTTCGTCGCAGAAAGTAAAAAGGCCGGGTTATTACAGAACTTTCTTTTCCCGTGTACAAGCAGTCGGACTGTATGCTGGCGGGCTTGTAAATTTATACCATGGATTTGATCAACCCAAAAGGATGGACAGGCAGGAACTGCGTTTGCTTTTTGAAAGGGGAGAAGTGACGTTGCATGAATGGGTGCCTGTGCGGGTGAATATTAAAGGTTTGATAACCAATGAAGAAGAACTGATATGGCTGGAGCTTTTCCCGGGAGCGATAATTGAAGAAATTGAAAAATATGAAGGGGAAAACAGGATTTGCCACGGGAACTTCAAGGAATATATCGTCGATAAGATGATTCATCTGGAATACGGGAAGCATACTAAGAAAGAAGATATTTATAAGGTCATCCTTCGGGAAATGATAGCCGACCAGGTAAAATGGATCCACGACAGAGGTCATAAGAGGGTCATAACCGGATTGAATGGTGTTAATTCTTTGAAGATGGCCTGGGAGTCAGAAAAAAAAGCTCAAATAATCGGTTAAGAAACTGATGAAGAAACTGAATAAGGGATATTTGCCATATCTGATGGTTTCTCCATACCTGCTTCATTTGCTGGTATTTACAACCTTTCCGGTTATATTCTCAATCGTCCTTACTTTTTTCAACTGGAATATCATCAGTCCGCTGGAATGGAACGGACTGGGCAACTGGAAGCATGTAATAAGCGACAGGTTATTCTGGAAATCCATTTTTAACACCTTGAGATTTCTTGCCGTTCACATTCCTCTCCAGATCATCATCGCGCTCGCACTTGCCGAAGTGCTGAACCAGAAGATCCGATTCAGGGGTTTCTTCAGAGCTGCTTTTTTTATGCCGGTGGTTATTTCCGGGGTCGTGGTGACGATCATGTGGCAACAATTGCTTGGTTACGAGAATGGGATCATTAACCGTTTGTTTGTTTTTGCCGGACTTGGAAAGGTGGGCTGGCTCACCGATCCGGATATTGCAATGATCTCAATAGCATTGATGGCTACCTGGAAAAATGTCGGCCTTTACGTGATCCTCTTCCTTGTGGGACTCCAAACAGTACCGAAACAATATTACGACGCAGCAGATCTTGAAGGAGCTTCTCACTGGCAAAAATTCACAAAAATCACCATACCAATGATCAATCCTACCATTTTCATGGTGTTAGTTCTATCCACCCTTGGTGGATTTTCCCTGTTCATCGAACCTTACATCATGACCGGTGGTGGCCCTATGAACTCTACCTTGTCAGCGGTTTTATATATTTATAAGGAAGCTTTTGAATATTACCATATGGGATATTCTGCGACACTCGGACTTTTCTTTGCGCTGATGATTGTGCTTGTCATAATTATCCAGAAGCGATTTATTGAAAAAGAAAGGCATGATTAAGGAATGATTACTGTCAGGAAAATATTGTTCTATCTGGTATTGACAACGGCTGCCCTCAGCTTTGTTTATCCTTTCTACTGGATGTTCATGGCCTCTTTCACTCCTGAGAAGCATATCGGTAATCTTATATTTTTTCCTCCTGAGCTGACTTTTGATAATTTCAGGTCGATGTTCTCGAAAATTCCGATTGAACGGGCTTTGCTGAACAGCATCATCGTTTCCTTCATCAATACCGGGATGGCGTTGGTCTTTTCATCGATGGCAGGATATGCTTTGTCACGGATGCGTTTCCGTGGCCGCGGTGTGATCTTTATCATCCTCATCTTTACCATGTCGTTACCATTCCTGATCACGTTGATCCCCAATTATATATTGATGGTGAAATTCGGATGGATCGACACCTACCTGAGCCTGACCATCCCTTTCCTGGTTAATGCGTTGGCCATCATCATGTTCCGACAGGCTTTCCAGACCATTCCGCAGGCACTTATCGATGCCGCACATATCGATGGTTGCGGCGAAATGCGAATAGTATTTTCAATACTGTGGCCGAATATCAAACCTACGATCATAACTGTGGCTATACTTGTTTTTATGTCATCCTGGAACGAAGTACTGTGGCCACTTATCGTAATAAGGGATGAAAACCTGATGACGCTACCGCAAATGGTGACCCTGTTTGCAGTGGGCGGAAGGGCGGAGGCGCAGCTCGGTGTCAAGCTGGCCTCGGCAGTATTTCTCGCAGCCCCGATCATAATTGCTTATGCTTTCTTCCAGAAATATTTCATCCAAAGTATGGCTTCCAGCGGACTTAAAGATTAAAAAAAATTCAATGATACATAAAAGCCAGATCATATTAAAAGCAGACCAAAGCCGGGTAATCCTTCTACCTCTTATCCTGCCCGGTTCCGAAAGGGTTGAGAGGATTTTCAAAAGGATAGACGGCCTTACAGATGCTGAAGTAGAGGAAATGCTCTCATCGGTCCATAAAAAATTCGGGTACCGGCATAAAAAATTCGATACAATACTGAAACGACACTTTTATATTTACGCCGGACAGGGAACTTCGGACAAGCGGTTTGATGAATCCAGGCAACTCCTGGCGGGCGCCCTGCTCAGTAAGGAATACTCAATTCAGTCGGCTGCATTGTTCAATCCTTCCATAGTGCCTCATCCTGACCAATCCGGCCTCGAAAAAGGAGAGACCAGGTTTGTGATGAGCCTCAGGGCCACAGGCGAGGGACATGTTTCCAGCATTGTATTCCAGACTGGGATCCTTTCCCCGGATGGATCAATAAGTCTTTCTCAGTTAACTCCTTATAATGTGCTTGGTGAGTATATACCGGTCGGTGACGGCGGTATGGATTATAACCTCGTGTTCGATCAGGATTCCTTTATCGAAGAACGGGTCATCTTTCCCGGTACCATCATAGAGAGTATGGGAATGGAAGATGTCCGACTTGTAAAGTTCAACGATGAGAAAGGGATAAGATTCTATGGAACCTATACTGCTTATGACGGAAGAAATATTCAGTCCAGGCTGTTGGAGACTGAAGACTTCTGTACGTTTAAGATCCGTTCTCTCACCGGTGCCTCTGCAAGTGATAAGGGCATGGGCATTTTCCCGGAAAAGATCAATGGTAAATATGCGATCATTTCAAGGCAGGGCGGTGATAGTATTTCCATCATGTTCTCTGATGATCTTTACAGATGGGACAACCATGAACTGTTGATGGAGCCGATGTATCCTTTTGAGTTAGTGCAGATCGGAAACTGTGGTTCACCTATTAAAACGGAAAAGGGATGGCTCTTGCTTACGCATGGCGTGGGCCCTGTCCGTGAATATTATATCAGTGCTGCTTTGCTTGACTTGGAAGATCCTACCCGGATCATTTCAAGGCTGGATCGCCCCATCATTACTGCTACAAAGCATGAGCGTGAAGGGTATGTTCCCAACGTAGTCTATTCAAGCGGAGGGATGATCAGTGCTGATAAGCTTTTCATACCTTATGCTATGTCCGATTCACGCTACAGATTTGCCTGGATTGAAACGGATCTTTTATTAGATGAACTTTTAAGATGATGTTAAGGAATTTTAAAATATTCATTGCCTTATCGATATTTCTACCGGGATGCATCGAAAATGCCAAGGGACCTGATATCATTTGCGGAAAACTGAATATGAGTCATCTTGATCACCTGTTTTCTGAAGTGAATTTGAAAAATGGCACTAAGGCTGGAATTGTCCACATATACAGCGAATTTCCTGACTACAATTATAATATCGAACCAAAAGAGGGTTTTGCCTGTGTGGACGACGTGGCGCGCGCAGTGGTACTTCTCGTTAATTGCCCTGATGAGGGCAATGGCAAATCCCGTAATGTCATTCTGAATGAGATGATAGATTTTATTCTTTATATGCAATCGGATAATGGATACTTCCATAATTTCATCTGGGACAACGGGAGAATAAATAAAACTTACAGGACTTCACAGGCACAGCCCGACTGGTGGTCATGGAGAAGTTTCTGGGCACTGGAAGAATTCGCCGCCAAAAGTGCAAGAAATGTTGAAAAGATTGAAAAAGCAAGTAATAAACTTGCGGAGAAAATATTTGAAGACCTGGCATCTGCCGACAGAGCGATTAGTGAAGTCGAAGGTGTCCGGTTGCCGTCATGGCTTCCTGGTAAAACGGCTTCTGACCAGGCTGGAGTCCTGATCCTTGCTCTTGAAAAATATTACCAAAGGACTAATGATGGCCGTGCGTCTGAATTGATAGCGCAATTGGCTGAAGGGATCCTTGTAATGCAGGCCGGCGACAGCTTGAATTTTCCTTACGGCGCATTCCTTAGTTGGAACAATACTTGGCATGCATACGGCAACATACAGGCTTATGCTCTGCTTAGGGCAGGTAATTTGTTAAACGACACTAACATCATTGATAAAGCTTTGATCGAAGTGGACAATTTCTATCCCTGGCTCATTGAAAACGGGTTTCTGAATTATTTCACTATCATGAGAAGGGAAGGAAATTATGAGATTATAGAACAAGAAAAATTTCCCCAGATAGCCTATGGTATCCGGCCGATGGTTTATGCCTGTGCAGAAGCATACCGAATTACGGGAAAAGAAAAGTACCTCGGCATGGCTAAGGAAGCTGCCGCCTGGTTTGCAGGGAAAAATCCTGCCGGCAAGGTGATGTGGGATCCTGCAACCGGAAGGTGTTTCGACGGAATCGTAAGTAATAAGGAGATAAACATGAATTCAGGGGCCGAGTCAACCATTGAGGCATTATTATCATTGCAGGCTCTTGAAAAGATGGGAATTAATATAGTAGAGTTATATGGCAATTGAGGAAAGGCCGATTAATATCGGCGATAAAGAATATAGGCTGAGTGCAGCCTGTCCCTTCGTGCGCTTTGAGGGAAATCCTATTTTATCTTCCTCTCAGGTGAATAAAAAGTGGAATGAGCCTCACCTGAAGGTGGTAACCGTACATAATGCAGGTGTAGCTATTTACAAAAAAATGACAATGATGCTTTTCCGCAGTCATTTACGCAACGGTATTTCGGTTATAGGTAAAGCAATTAGCCGTGACGGTTTGACTGACTGGCACGTAGATAACCGGCCGGCACTTAAACCCTGTGACGAAAACGACATTTTCGCCAACAGCAGCGATATCTATCCACAGATTGAAATGGAAGCAGGCGGAGTTGAAGACCCCCGTATCAGCAGGATTGGAGATAAATACTATATAACTTACAGCGCCTATCATGGAATGGTTGAGGACAGGGTAAGGGTATGCCTGGCTTCGACCGATGATTTTATCACCTTTCTGCGGCATGGCCCTATACTGGATCGGGATATGCGCAATGTCGTGATATTTCCCGAAAAGATCGGAGGTTATTTTTATGCACTCATGCGTCCCAACGACGATCCCTTGTCAGGCCACAAGGGAGGAATTTTTAAGGAAATACGGCTTGCCCGGGCGGAAGCACTGGAAAACAACGTATGGGAGGTCTATGATGAACCTGTGATGCGGCAGGGAGGTGGGCCAAGCCCTTTTCAGCATAAGATTGGTCCCGGGGCACCACCTATAAAGACCAGGCATGGCTGGCTTAGCATCTTTCACGGCGTAAGGTCAACAATGGACGGAAATCCCTATGTCCTGGGTGTTGCCCTTCACGACCTGGATGATCCCTCAAAGGTAAAAGTATCGTCTATACCTGTTGTCTTTCCGACGAAGGATGATTGCAGAGTAGGGCCCGAGGAATATGTTCACGTACCGCAGGTTGTGTTTACATGCGGTGCTATAAGGAATGATAACGGTATGATAAGGATCTATTATGGTGGCAATGATACTGTTATGAACGTCGGCTTTAGTCATGAAGATATCCTGGCTGCCATGTGTAAGCGATATCCACAGGATCCGTTAACGGGTAAACCTTTATATAAGATTTAAGGAATGGAACAAATAGACGACTGGATCATAATTTCACCCGACGATGTTGACCTGAACAAATCTCCTTTGCGAACCAGCCTGGGAAAGGATACATACGTCCTGGGATCTTTTAATCCGGGCATGGCCAGATTACCGAACGGCAACCTCCTCCTCATGGTGCGTGTTGCCGAAGCATTATCTGAGCCGGTAAAGGATGGACATATCCATACTATTCGATGGGAGGACGGAAGGTATGTCATCGATCGTTATGCCCTTGATGAAGTTGAAACCGAAGATCCCAGGAAATTTACGCTGAAGCGATTCAAGCCAAATATTGTATATGCCCTCACTTCATTGTCGTGGCTGCTTCCGGTAGAGCTTTCGCCAGATGGAAGAAGCATCGCAGAAGTGCATTATGACAAAGCGATTGCTCCTGATCGTTCAAGTCAGGAATATGGAATAGAGGATGCGCGGATATCGCAGATAGGCAATAAATATTACATGACAACATGTACTGTAAGTTCTGAGCGTCATGCTACCACTTTATTTGAAAGTAATGATGGCCTCAATTACAGGTTTAAGGGGATCATCCTAGATCACCAGAATAAGGATATGCTCATTTTCAATGAAAAAGTGGGTAATGAGTACTATGCATTGACGCGTCCGCTGGGCTCTTTATATTTTGTCACCGGCAAATCTTCCGAATGGATACCAGGGCCATCGATAAACCTGGCTACTTCGCCCGACCTGATGCATTGGAAGCCTTTTGACAAAGCATTCATTCGTCCGCGAACAGGATCCGGCTTTGGTAACCGTATCGGTGGAGGCACCCCCCCAATTCTTACTGATAAAGGATGGCTCATGCTTTACCACGGGGTGGAAAACAAGGGCAAAGTCGGTATATATCGCACATATTGGGCAATGCTGGATAAGTTTGAACCGTGGCGAATCCTTCAGCACGATGACACCAGGCCGGTCCTTGAAGCCATGGATAGCCTGACAGAAAGAATGAAGGACAAGATATACCTTAAAGATGTAGTGTTCACCACAGGCATAGCAGAATGTAATGACCACTTTATTGTTGCATCCGGGGAGCTTGACCTGGCTTGCAGGATATCCCGGATTCCAAAAAAAATATTTGGCTTATAAAAAAAATTTCTATGGCAGGAGTTAGCATTCAGAATGTAAGCAAAAGTTACGACGGTAAAACCAAAGTCGTCAAAGATGTGAGTTTCGAAGTATATGATAAAGAATTCGTTGTGCTTGTCGGACCTTCCGGATGTGGCAAATCAACCATCCTCAGGATGATTGCGGGGCTGGAAAGCATTACAGGCGGCGATATCCTGATTGACGGCCAGCGTGTCAATGACCTCTTACCCAAAGACAGGGATATTGCCATGGTTTTTCAGAATTATGCACTCTATCCTCACATGACGGTTTACCAGAATATGGCCTTTGGTTTGAAGATCAAGAAAATGAACAAAAAGGAGATCGATAAGAGGGTACGTGAGGCTGCAGCGATTTTAGAAATAACTCATCTGCTTGGACGCAAGCCCGGCGAAATGTCGGGTGGGCAGCGCCAGAGAGTAGCCATAGGAAGAGCCATTGTCAGGAAACCGAAGGTCTTCCTTTTCGATGAGCCACTCAGCAATCTTGACGCAAAACTTCGTGTCCAGATGCGTATTGAACTGCAAAACCTTCACCGGAGGCTAAACTCTACCATGATATATGTAACCCATGATCAGACGGAAGCTATGACACTGGGTGAAAGGATCATCGTATTAAAAGATGGCATTATCATGCAGATTGGCACTCCCATGGAACTTTATGACCATCCTCAGAATCTTTTCGTAGCAGGGTTTATTGGCTCACCTCCAATGAACCTCCTCTACGGCAAGATAGAAAGCGGGAACATGTTTGCCGGTAAAAACCGGAAAGAATTGATGCAATTACCTGAAAGTGTGGTGTCGAGGTTAAAAGGATATCATGACCGAAATATTTATATAGGAATCCGTCCGGAAAACATAACTGAAAACGCTCCTGTAGATGTGTCCGGCTGCTGTTCAATGCATGTTTCAGTGGTAGGTGTTGAGCACCTGGGAAGTGAAATACTGCTATATGCCAATGCGGAAGATACCCCACTGATTGCACGTCTTTCTCCTTCCAGCCGGCTGAATCCGGGGAGTGACGCAACTCTCCATTTCAATCTGGAAAATGCGGTGTTTTTTGATGCTGATACAGAAGACGTTATTAAGTGATCTTACTTTAATCCATTTAGCAGGACATTAACAGCGTCGGCAGCATCTTTCACGGCTTTTTCAGGTGTTTTTCTTCCATAGAGCACACAAGCTTCATATTCTTGAGAGATGATGTCAAAAACCTCCACTATCTGAGGGTGGTTGTCCACACCCTTTATGTAATCCGCCTGCATGGCAAATGGCTTTAGCTTGGGATTTTCATTGAGGAAAGATTCATAAACAGGATTTGTGGAAATGTTCTTCCTTCTGGGGAATTGACCGGTGACACGCAACAGATCGAAATCACCCTTTTCGCTGATAAGCGTCCTTAAGAACTCCCATGCGGTGAGGGGATCGGAGCACGTGTTAAAGATCACGATATTTTTTGGATCGCCGTATGTATAAACCGGACTGTTAGTCTCCTCAGGCACCATCATGGGCATGAATTCATATTCCATCTCCGGCGGTTTGAACTTTTCCAGGTAAGGAACCTCCCAAGGTCCTGTAATCAAGGTAGCTACGCTTTCCATGATAAAAGGATCCTGACTGGACGTCATTTGTTGTCGTGACAAATAGTTTTTATTGTATAAATCCTGAAGAAAGGCAAACACCTTAAATGCATACTGATTATTAAAGGCAGCCCTGTTGTTTTCGATGAGCGATGCCCCGTTGCTTGCTGCCAGATAAAGGGGATAGAAATTGAAAAGTCTTTGGTACCATATTGGCTGGACTGTTGTATAACATATCCAGCGGTCGAAATATCCATCATTGTTTTTATCTGCACTGATAAGCCCGGCGGCCTCCATGTATTCCTGATATGTCCGGGGGAATTTTTCCAGACCCACTTCCTGAAAAATTTTCACATTGTAAAGCATCATGATTGGGTTCACTTTCCAAGGGACCTGGTAGATATGCCCATCGGCAGATGTGATCTCTTTAATCGCTTCAGGAGAGCACCTTTCAGTGATTGTTTCGATAAATCCGGGCATCGTATCAAGCCTGATGAGCACTCCCGCCTGGGCATACATTTCTATATTTCCCTGCCACATGTTGGCATAGATTGCCGGGGTGGTTCCTCCGACTACTGATGCAAGTATGATCTCTTCGCTGGATTGCCCTTCAGGGATAGGTTGGAACCGGATTTGCCTGTCAGGATTTGCTGAATTCCATTGTTCAATTTTTTCAGACAGATAGGATATTTCCTGGGAATTATTTGAAGACCATATAAGCATTTCTCCTTTATCGGTTCCGGACCTGCAGGATATTATCAGGATTGCCTGAAATAAGATGAGAAGAATTGATAATATCTTTTTCATTCCTTTTCTGCTTGATGGGATTAAATTTAGCAAAAAAAATGGTTGCCCTGAACGGGCAGGGCAACCATTTCAGTAATTGCAGAATGGACTTATTCCACTACGTTAGTGCTTTCGAAGTCGTATATTGAGGCCACCTGAGCCCCGGTAAGGGCAATTTTATAGAACCTGATATCATCCATATCGCCTTTAAAGTAACCACCCCAATTAACGTAGAATGGGCTGGTATCATCTGGTGAATAAACGCCGGTGGGTAGATCTGATCCGATTGACAGGTTGATATTATCAACAACCACCGCAGTTCCGGGTGTATTGTCCCATGCTTTTGCCAATTCTCCATTGATATAGAAATTCATAAATCCATCGGCAAAGGTTACAGCGACATGAGTCCAGGTATCAGCAGTGATCGCATGCGGATTACTATCCCGATCATAATAAACATCATTGCCTCCAAAAATCGCCTTCACAGTGAAGAATAAATAATTCGCGTCGTTAAGGTTCAGTTTAAAGCCATTCCAACGGTTCAATGAAATAATGTAATCATTGTTAGTCTGTTCTTCCATTTTTATCCAAAGGCTAATAGTCATGCTCTGAGGATTTAATGCGGTGGAATAGGGTATTTCAATATTAGATCCCTGGTCAAAATGATAACAATAATTTGCATTTCCGAAGCGGTCGGCAGTCAATTGCGGAGCTGCACCACCGCCAAAAAATACATGACCCGCCGTTGGCGTGCCATTGTTCCCGTTGGCTGTGGCATCAGTGGCATCTCCATTGAACATCCAGTGAGCAACCATATTTTCAAATGATAAATCGGGAATTTTTTTAGCCTCGAATACATTAATAGCCGCCTCAAGGTTCGTCGTGGCTGCATCCAGTTCAGCCTGGGTTACGCATTCTGCATCTCGCACAATTTGAGCCAGGTCTATAGCAACTTGAAGATCGGCCTTAGCACCTGGCGGATACTGGCCCGGTTCAGTACCTTCAACGGCAGCATCATACAAAGCCTGTGCCTGCAAGATAGTAGCGTCAATCTCTGTGAAATCAACAATCGGACATTGCAGCGACTCGAATAGGTCAATAGCAGTCTCAAGGTTTGTCCTGGCAGCATCCAGTTCAGCCTGGGTTACGCATTCTGCATCACGCACAATCTGCGCCAGGTCTATGGCAACTTGAAGGTCGGCTTTAGACCCTGGCTGATACTGGCCCGGTTCAGGTCCCTCAACGGCAGAATCATACAAAGCCTGTGCCTGTTGGATAGTAGTGTCAATCTCTGTGAAATCAACAATCGGACATCCCAGGGCCTCGAATATGTCAATAGCAGCATCAAGGTTCGTTTTAGCAGTATCCAGTTCAGCCTGGGTTACGCATTCTTTATCACGCACACCCTGCGCCAGGTTAATAGCAACTTGAAGGTCAGCTTTAGCACCTGGCGGATACTGGCCAGGTTCAGTTCCTTCAACGGCAGAATCATACAAAGCCTGTGCCTGTTGGATAGTAGTGTCAATCTCTGTGAAATCAACAATCGGACATCCCAGGGCCTCGAATATGTCAATAGCAGCATCAAGATTCGTTTTAGCAGTATCCAGTTCAGCCTGGGTTACGCATTCTTTATCACGCACACCCCGCGCCAGGTTAATAGCAACTTGAAGGTCGGCTTTAGAACCAACCGGATACTGGCCCGGTCCAGTTCCTTCAACGGCAGCATCATGCAATGCCTGTGCCTGTTGGATAGTGGCGTCAAGCACTGTGTAATTTACAGTCGGACATTCCTCTTTTTTATCTTTTTTACATCCTGAGATAAACAGACCCATACTTAGTGGGAGAATTATTGCCCACATCAAAATTGTTCTATTTTTCATTTTCTGTCTGATAATGCCAAATTTAGCAAAAAAAATGGTTGCCCTGATTGGGCAGGGCGACCATTTCAGTAATTGCAGAATTGACTTATTCTACTACATTATCTTTTTCGTAGTTGTAGAGAGAGGTAATCTGAGTTGCTGTAAGAACAACATTATAGAACCTGACATCATCTATATTGCCTTTAAAGTAGCCGCCCCAATTCACATAGAACGGACTTGTATCATCCGGTGAATAAACGCTGGTCGGAAGATCTGATCCGATTGATACGTTGATAGTACCATCAGCCGCTGGAATTCCTGGAGTATTGTCCCATGCTAATGCTAATTCTCCATCGATATAAAAATTCATAAATCCATCTGTAAAGGTAACGGTGACATATGTCCAGACATCGGGCAAAATTGCCCCTGGATTGCTATCTCTGTCATAAATACCTTGATTAGTCTTAATAGTAAAGAATAAGAAATTCGCATCCTGGAGATTCAGTTTCCACCCATTCCAACGGTTCATTGCAATAATGTAATCATTGTTAGGCTGTTCTTCCATTTTTATCCAAAGACTTATTGTCATATCCGGAGGATTTAATGCAGTGGAATAGGGCACTTCAATATTGGAACCTTTGTCAAAGTGATAACAATAATTGGCATTTCCGAAGCGGTCGGCAACCAATTGCGGAGCTGTGCCACCGCCCCAGAATGTATGACCCGCCGTTGGCGTACCATTATTTCCGTTAGCCGTAGCATCATTTGCATCTCCATTAAACAGCCAATGTGCTATCAGGTTTGCAGGTGAAACATCAGTGATCTTTTGAGCATCGAATGCAGTAATAGCAGCCCCAAGGTTCGTATTGGCAGCATCCAGTGCAGCCTGTGTGACGCATTCTGTATCACGCACATTCTTTCCCAGATCTTTAGCAGTCTGAAGAGCAGCTTTAGCACCTGCCAGATACTGGCCCAATGCAGTTCCTTCAACGGCAGCAGCATTCAAATCCACTGCCAGTTGGATAGTAGCGTCAAGCACTGTGTAATTTACAGTCGGACATTCCTCTTTTTTGTCTTTTTTACATCCTGAGATAAACAGACCCAGACTCAGTGGGAGAATAATTGCCCACATCAAAATTGTACTTTTTTTCATTTTTTTTTAATTTAAGTTTGTAATTGGTTTTGTTAGTATTAAAAATATTATAATTCAAAATTCGTATTCAGCTCACTTTGAGGAATGGGGAAATGCTTATATTTTGAGTAGTCAAAATTTTCTTTGTCTGAAAAAGCTTCATTTGCATAATTTTCTCCATATCTTATAATGTCAAAGTACCGGTGAAATTCAAATCCGAGCTCGACTCTCCTTTCATGCCTGATAGCATCCCTTAATGATGACTGGCTGCTGCCGGAGATATCTGGTAAGAGGCCATCCGGGATTGTCCCATAACCCGGAAGGTTGGTATCGTACAGATAAGATTCGCGGGCTCTTTGTCGGACCATATTGATATATTGCTCGGCTTGAGCCGTATTACCCTGTTCATTTAACGCTTCAGCAAGCATTAATATTACATCGCTATACCGGAGGAATATATAATGGAGTTGCCCTTGGTCCTTATTTTCTTTCGGGACTTCAGCAAGGGGTTGTATATATTTCTTCTGTAAATATCCTGTTGGTGACCAATCCGGATTAAACATCACATTGCTGTCCAGCCATATCTGGCCTTCTCTTCCAATCGTATAATCCAGCCTGGGATCGTAAATGCCCGTTGGGGTTTTCTCGAATTCATCCACAAAATTCTGCGTGGGGGCATCAAAGCCATAACCATTCTGAGCCCTGGGGGCGAACCACGAGTTCATACCGTTGCCAAGCCCAGGATCCTGCCCCGCAAGATGTCGTACGGCAAAAATCACTTCAGAATTATCTTTTGTAGCGTATGTAAAATTATCCTTATATACTAAAGCCAGTTGGTGTAAGCCGGAATTCACGACATTCATGGCAGCCTCCTCCGACAGCGACCACTGCTCATTGAATAAATATGCTTTAGCCAGGAAAGCGTATGCGGCTATGCTTGTTGCCCTGCCCAGGTCTTTGCCTGTAAATGTTTCCGGCAGTAAGGTTGCAGCCGCTGTTAAATCCGGAATTATTACTAATGACCAGACCTCGGCGACCGGTGTAGCTGCTCTTTGCATCTCTTCCGTGGTGGGCGTGGTGAGATGTACCGGTATATCACCGTAAATATTCACCAGCCAATAGTAGAAGTAGGCACGTAAGAATTTTGCTTCTCCTTTGATCTGGTTGCGCCGTTCGACGTCCATATTAATGCCGTCGATATTGTCAAGCAACTTGTTGGCTCGAGAGATTCCTTCATAGTAAACGACCCAGACTGTTTCAAGGTTGCCATTATCTGTTGAAACATTAAAATCGTCAATCAAACCTATATCGGCCTGGTCGCCCGGAATTCCTCCTTTTGCAGCATCGTCAGAAGCTACATCGCCGAAAACCCATATCCTGTTGTCAGAATTGGCAAAGGATAGAACATTGTAAATGCCTGTGAGGGCAAGTTCAGCATCGTTGGCAGTCTTGTAAAACTGCTGGTCTGAACGTTCTCCCAGGAGGTCTTCATTCAGAAATTTTTGACATCCCGGCAGCATTGCCGATACAAGGACTAACAGCGTAATAATTTTTGTGTTTATGCGCCTCATTTGATTTTATTTATTATTTAAAACCGGATATTGAATCCTAATGTGTATATTTTGGAGAGAGGGTATGTTCCCCAGTCTATCCCTGGTGCCAAATCGGCATTATGAACAATTTCACTCTTCAGGTTATCACTATCGTACATCTCAGGATCAAGTCCCGGGTATTTTGTGATCGTTAACAGGTTCTGCGCGCTGATATAAACCCTCATAGACTTGACAGAAGAGTTTTCACCAAGTTTAAAATTGTAACCCAGCGTCACATTCTTCAATCTTGCATAAGAGCCTGATGCAAGGAATCTTGTAGAAGCCTTTTTATTATTGGAAGAGCCTATCCATGATGCCCTGGGATATTCATTGGTCGAGCCGTCTCCCGTCCAGCGGTTATCATAATATCTTTGGGTGACAGTAAATCCTCTGTAGAATCCTTCAATATCTTGATTTACTTGCATATAGATATCATTTCCCGCCACACCCTGGATGAAAAGCGAAAGATCAAATCCTTTCCATGCCAGATTAGCAGTCATACCATACATATAACGGGGAATGCCACTTCCTACATGTGCCCTGTCCTTTTCGTCGATTATACCGTCGGCGTTCTGATCCTTGAATTTTACGTCACCTGGTTTAATACCCGGCCCCTGGTACGCATGGGTGAATATATCCAATTCATTCTGAAATATTCCCTCCATCTCATAGATGTAAAATGACCCAATCGGGTAACCCACTTCGGTAAGGGTTGCATAGACTGCATCATCGATCCTTCCGGCAGCAATCGGCCGGCCATTGCTTAAGGACAGAACTTCATTGTGAAGGGTGGAGAAATTACCTCCGATTTCGTATTTGAACCCGCCACGTTCTTCTCTCCAAAATAACTCTAATTCCAGACCGCGGTTAAGCATCTCGCCTGCATTGACCCAAGGTGGATTTGCGTCTCCGCCGCTGGCAGGCAATGATACGGGTATTAGCATATCTGTCGTATATCTCCAGTAATAATCTGTGATAAATGTAAGCCTGTCATCAAGAAAAGCCAGATCAAGACCAATGTCATAGGTTGTTGTGGTTTCCCACGAGGTGTTTATATTTCCCAGGGAAGATACGGCGTAACCGTAATTATTATTGTTGCTGAAAGGATAGTTGTAGCCATCACTTACAACAGACAGGTAATTATAAAGACCTATCTCCTGGTTTCCCGTCTGACCGACGCCAACCCTTAACTTCATCTGGTTCAACCAATCGAAGTCTTTCATGAATGCTTCATGGCGAATATTCCATCCCAGTGAGCCGGAATAGAATGCACCCCACCTGTTTTCAGGAGAAAATCGTGATGATCCGTCATAACGTATAACCCCCTCTGCCAAATAGCGATTATCAAAATTGTAATTGACTCGTGCAAAACCAGACAACAAAGCCCAGCCGGAAGCGTATTCGTATGCGTTTTTGTTGAGGACCAGACCATTGCCAAGGTATCTCATATTTGGCGATTGATCAGGAAAATCACGGTCGGAAGCGCCATGTCCGTTTGATTGGTTCTTTATGGCTTCGGTCCCGAGCAGGAAATTGAGATGGTGTTTTTCATTAAATATTTTCGTATAGTTCAGCGTATTGGTCAAGTTGTAAGTGAACCCGATTCCGGTTCCTACACTGAGTGAATTCGGGCTGTTAACCCTTCCATCAGTTCCCCAGTTTTCGTTGAAGCGTTTCTCATCACTGAAAGTGACATCAACCCCCAGATCTGATTTGAATTTAAGGTCTTTCACGATAGTGAATTCAGCGAAGACATCCCCGAACATCCTGTATGTTTTCAATGTCCAGTCATATTTATCCGCCAGTCCAACCGGGTTGTAACCATCACCGAACCACATAATCGTTTGTGCGAGGCTGTACCCATCAAACGTGGGAATATCGGAAAAACTTCCGTCAGCTTCATAAACGGGGATAGCAGGATTTCTGAAGAAAGCGTACCGAACGACACTGCCTCCGTTTCCGCCATATCCATCGCCCGAACTGCCTACAAGGTTTTGTTTGGTGAAAGACAGGTTTACATTTGATCCAACCGTAACCCACTTCGCAAGTATAGTTGAAATACTTGTTTTGAAGTTTATTCTTTCATAGGCAGAATTAAGCATGATCCCATCCTGCTTCTGGTAGCCTCCACTAACGAAATAAGTTGTGCGGTCATTCCCGCCGCTTATAGATATTTCATGATTTTGTATAATTGCAGGACGAAAGATTTCCTTCATCCAGTCGGTGTTGGAAAGCTGCGATCTTATCGCGTCAGGTATAGTTTCCCTTTCGTCTGCAAGGGCAGCTTCATTATATATCTTTATATAGTCATCAGTATTGGTCATTTCTGTCAGGTGGCCATGAGTCTGAATACCGCCGTAAAAATTATAGCTGAAGGCAGGCTTACCGGCTACTCCTTTTTTCGTAGTGATGATGACCACACCGTTACCAGCTCTTGAGCCGTAAATAGCTGCAGATGAAGCATCTTTCAATACCGTCATCGATTCGATATCCTCCGGATTCAAAATTCCAGAAATATCTTGTGTCGGCACGCCATCTACAATATATAGAGGATCGTTGCCGTTGATGGTCCCGATACCCCTGATCCGGACTTTAATGTTTTCGCCCGGCTGGCCGGAAGTGGAGCTCACTTGCACCCCTGCAGCTTTACCCTGCAAAGCCTGGTCGATCCGTGTGATCGGCTGGTCCGTGATCTCATTTATTTTGATGGTTGAAATGGCACCGGTTACATCACTCTTTCGCTGAACTCCATATCCCACCACAACTAATTCATTAAGCGTGGCGACTTCAGTCTTTAATACAATGTCCATAATGAGGGATGCAGAAGGTTTGTTGGGAATGCGGCGTTGTTCGGTCTTATATCCAATAAAAGAATAAACGATTGTGATCGAATCGCCTGCAATCTTTCCTTCGGGTATGACTAGTCGGTATTTCCCTTCAAAATCGGTGGCAGTCCCTAGTGTGGTATTTAAAGCATAGACAGATACCCCCGGAATAGTAGAATTCGTTTCATCCGTTATAACTCCTTGGATGGTTTGTGATATGGAAGCAAGCGATACAAGCATAAAAGAAAAGAAGGCCAGCCCCTTGAGTAAACCTTTATTCATAAACTTTTTAATTAGAAGTTCATTTCAACAATTCAAAGCCTGAAATCTAAAATTTATCTTAGATGCGCACTTATGCGATATCAGGTTTAATCTTTTTTTCAAAGGTATAGAAAATTCAGGATACATACAATAGAAATAATGAAATAATATGACTACATATAAAAATAATAAGAATATTATCAGATATTTCTAGCAAGCGAATCAATTGGTATGAATCCCAGAGTAGGCTTTGGACTCAAATTCCGCAGCGAGCTGCAGGGAATTTAACCAAACCACCTCACCCCCGGCGGGGGGTGAGGTCAATTAAAAATCGCTAAAAGTCAGCGTATTATAACAAGTTTTTCCGGAAACAGGGTCATACCATTGCTGATAAGTAACAAATAAATACCGGGACTGAGGCGTTTGACAGGAATTGTAATCGTTGCGCCACTTTTATCAGGTAAATAAGTCATCTTGTAAACGGAGGAGCCATCCAGTCGTATAATATTCAGATCAACCCGGATTTCCCGATCCAGGTTCAATACCAGATTTACGACATCTGAAGCAGGATTCGGAAATACGTGAATACGCTTCTCATCGAGTTGATCTTCATATATCTCGGAAGATTCTTCTTCAAAGATGGCCAAAACTTTTTCATGGCTGATACCATAGTTAAAAATCTTCACCTTATCTAATTTCCCTTTAAAATCGAACCCGGTCTGTCCGGGCAATGACTGTCCCATGACCAGATCATAAGTGGTTGTATTGATCTTACCCTGAAACTGGGCGAAAGCATCAAGTGATCCATCCAGGTATAATTGACAAAAAGTTCCATCATATATTGCGGCCAAATGGTACCATCTGTCCACTTCGAGAAGGCTGTTAATATCCAGGTCGATTATTCCCGCTTCTCCGTTGAGGGTAAACCTCAGCGTGTGATCTCCTAAAGATATTTTCCACCTGTTATTCCAATTTCCATGAGAAACAATATATGATTCCCTGTCGAAAAAATTGTCTATATAAATCCATCCGGTGAATGAGAGTCCCTCACGAAAATTCAGAATATCGGAATTTTCGACTCTTACCATACTTGTAGAGGAAGGAAATGAAAGCGATTGGGAAGGATTACCATGCATGTCATCAACATATTCTACGTCGACGGGTGCTCCATCATTGCCGTAACCGCTCTGGTCCAACAGGTTACCGGCAAACTCATAACTTGCCACCAGATTCCCTGTCTGACCACTACCGGGATTATTCACCAGAACTGAAATATTTTTCGATACTGAAGCTCCGGCTGTATCCGTAACTGTACAGGAGATAATATATATTCCTTCGATATCCGGCGCAGTGTAAGCTGCCGTGCTGTCATTACCCTGGATCGATCCTCCATCAGCGGTCCACATATATGAAAGAGAATCTCCATTCGGATCCGTTGCTCTGCAAAGAATGATAGCTGTATCGCCCAATTCCATGTACTTGTCCGAAACCGTCATCAACTCGATTTCAGGAGGGTAGTTGATAGTCTCAACAACGTCGACTGTTATTGAATCTGCTGCCTGTAATCCTCCTTCATCTGTTATCGTACATTTAAAAACAAGGATTGCCGGTTCCGGCGGAGCTGTCACTGTTACTTGGCTTTCCGATCCGACGATAACATCTTCCGACTCCCATAAATAAGTCAGATCGACGGTTTCCCTGTCAGTGGCCGTACAAAATAAGCTGATCTCTGCCCCTGTCAGGACTAACGTATCGGATACTGCAACCGACTTGATCCTTGGAGGATAGTTAGCCACAGGGTTTCCTGAGTTGTAATCAATCACAATACCATTTACCAATGCTTTATTGAGGTCATATTCGATGATCGAGCCGCATGGAATAAGCACTGCTATAACCGGACTATCGGAAGGGATTGTCACTGAAGTGCTTCCCAAAGCGTTGGTGATGATCACCTGGTTTGATATGGCATCATAAATATCAAACGGATTTTCTGTGAAGTGAACGACGACTGTCTTTTCTTCTTCGTATGGATTATAAATTAAGTAAGATGGATATGCATCATCATGATAATAATCTGTTGCAAGAAGATCCAGTTTGAGTATTCCCGGCACATCGGTCGTATCGATCAAAGCCCCCAGTATCCCGACATGAGATGATCCGTATAAACCCAGGTTAGTCTCTGCCCAGTTTCCTGACATGGCATCACCGGTGCCATACGGGCCGGCAATATTCTCACGTAAGGCCTCATAAGCTATAACGGAATGAAGGTCGTATATTTCCGTCCAATCTTCATTATCTTCCATATCATCCGGAAGGTATGCCGAATAGAAGAGCCGTGTTGCGTTGGCAACATTCAATGTCCATTTTCCGATCGCTCTTGCAAACCGGTCATCGTACCTTACCAACGGAACAAGCGCACCAGCCTGTTCCGTTCCGTTCATATTAAATGCATATCCCTCATATTCCTCCACGGCCTCACCGATGAGTCCTTGTACATCCTGGCCTCCCCATCTTTCGACTATGGCTCCCCATTGCCTCAACGGACCAATATCGAAGCACCAATTCATTATCTTCTCCAGATCATAGGTAGTACTTAGTTCTGCATTCATACGGGCAGCCATGTAAGCTCCGTAAGAAAGCTGTAATTCATAGGCAGGATTCGTGTTCCAGCCATCAAGGAATTCCATCGCCCACTCAGCTCCTTTACGGTATTTTGAATCCATTGTGACATGATAAGCCTGGTAAAGGATCCAGGCTATGGCACCGGCCGCTTCCGGCTCTTTCACCCCTTCTACGAGCGGTGTCATGGATGACAGATCAAATGCCCTGTAATTCATGTAAGCCTCATTCCAGGGTGTGTCATCTCCACCCATTGCTTCCACTGCTTCAAGCCACCTGTCGGCAACAGTCACGAATTGATAATCAAAATCACCGGTGCCGGGATATAAATAATTCATCTGATAGAAGAAAACATTCGGCATTGTCTCATACCACCAATCATCCCCTGAACTCGCAACTGGGTTGTTCAGATAGACATTTTCTTCCGGCCTTTTATTAAAAAATTCTTCGCACATCAGTGCCCAGTTATATCCTGACTGATCGCTCTTATCGATTCCTGCCAGGGTCGCTCCAACGACTGCCGGTATAAGGTTTATGGCTTCCTGGCCCGGAAGGCTGTTGGAACCCACATACGACTGTATCCCAAATGAAGGATGTTCCGGGTAGTTGATGGTGTTTTCGATAATAGTTGTAAGCGGCAGATACTGTCCGGTTGCTTCCAGATTAAAGACCAATGAATCATATCTCCTGGCAACTGACTTCCAATCGCGCATTTCATAAGGCTGAGGCATATTGGGCATCATTTCGATGCGGTCAATATCAATCTGTTGTGCATTGATTTGCTGATGCACGGAGAGCAATAAAATTATCAGTATCACGGATTGAAATAGATATCTGGTCATCGGAGAAAGATTTAAGAGTTCACTAAGGTAGTATTTATAAGATAGGAACTCTAATAAAATAATGGGAAAATTATCCTTAAAGAAAAATACATAGATATATGATGATTGGGCGATTGTCGATGGCCGATGTTCGATGTTCTACAATAAGGCGAAGGCGAAGTGGAAATGATTTTTGAATTTGAATGACACCTGACATGAGCTCCTCTGCGAATAGTTGAATATTGCAGCAAAGTTACATATCTAACGTTATAAGTCACGAAATTTTGTAGTAACTTTGTAAAAACATCCAAAATGTCAACGAATGAGTTACAAAATCAATTAATCCGAAGGATACTCGACATAAGTGACCAGGAGGTATTAGAATATCTTTACGGCATTGCCGGCAATGAAAAGGCTATTATGTATGAACTGACCTCCTTTGAGAAACAGGTCGTTCAGGAGAGCCTGGAAGAATATTTTTCCGGAAAGGTGGAGTCAAATGATGAGGTTTTCGCAAAAACAGAAAAATGGTTAAGCGAATAATCTGGACACACCGTGCTATTTCTGTTTTTCAAAAAATTCTTGAGTTTTATTACCTTAGAAATGGGACAAAAACATATAGTTCCAACCTCAATAGAGAGGTAAAAGATCTTGTTTCCCTTCTTTATAAACATCCTTTTTTAGGAAGGAAAACGGAAATGGATCATGTGCGGGTACTCATCAAAGGTGATTATAAGATATTTTATCGAATTGGTAAAAAAGAGATTATTATTTTATTGATTTGGGATTGTAGGCAAAATCTGGATTCGTTTAAATTATAATGTCAGAAGAAACTTATTGTAAAATCGACAAATCGACTAATTCCCTCAGCTGGCGCGCGTCCCGCTTTTGAGTGAAACCCCTTATAATTTTGCAAAATCCCTTTTCCGGATGACAAAGTAATTCTTTTTCTTTTTACCGGCAAACCGGTCAAATGCAGTTTGTTTCAGTATATACAAATTGCCGGAGCCATCAATACCTTCGGCGCTTATGAATGAATCTTTTAACCAACCCGCATGGGAGTCGCCGGGCATGAACCGGAACATGCTTTGATCACGCACATGAAATATGGCCAGAAAATTATCAGAATCGGACTGTACTATAATCTTTACTTTACTGAAACGGGGGATCTGCACAAAAAACGTCGTGCGTGATTGATTCAATTTCCCAATCGCCACATAACCCATCGCATAGGTTTCGACAAGAAAATACTTCCTGCCGCCATACATTTCAACTTGTAGACTGTCACCCGATTTATTCCAGGTGATAAACGGTTTAGTACCTTTTACCGGCCGGAATACCAGCATAT
>JAPLDP010000028.1 GCA_026391695.1 Bacteroidota bacterium | reverse complement strand
TTGATGATCTCTTCAGACGAGCATTTAACTTCTACAATTTCAAATTTACTGCCTGCCTCATCAGCTATTTTTTTAGCACGATGTCTATCTTGTATTTCAGCAAAAGTTGCATCTAAAATGACAGTATTTTTATCCAGTAATAATTTTTTTGCTCTAGAAAACATTTCATCATAAATGTGTATTATTTCTTCTTTGCCGTATGTAGGATTTTTGATCAGTTTTTTTCTTATAACATCAGTTCTAAGTAAAATAGCACCTATTTTTTCGGCAATTTTAGTAGCAACAATTGTTTTTCCGACTCCTTGGAGCCCACAGACTATAATTAACATAGGTTTGAAAATAAAATCAATTGCACACAACGGCTGAGTGTATGAGCCGTAAGGGATTGCGGGCTATATACGTATCCTACCAGTAGAAAATTTGATACGGGAGATAACCTTTGCAAACCGCTGAAACCCTTATGGATTATACACTTTATTGTGCGTTTGTGCTACTGTTCATTACTTATTAATGTTTCCAATTTATAATTTTATTACTCCTTAAACTATCAAGATGCGAGCAAGAATTATTTCTATTATTACCGTCAATGATTTGAATTAACCAATCACTATACATAGGATTAGGTATAATAATAAATCTACTGCTAAAATTCTCTTTATATTTGTTTATACTGTCTTTAATTTGCTCTTCTGTGCCACTCTTTATGACGTCAAAAACTTTATTAAAATCAGTCATTTGATCACCACATAAAAGTAAAATTTCACAATTCATTTCATTCTCAATTTTTAAGCGTCTTTTTTCTTTAGTGGATTTTCCTGTCAGCGTTGTATCACCTTTTGTTTTCAATAATAAATGTGTCTCATCAGCGAATGGGAGATTAAATTTTTTTAAATTCTGTAAAGTTGGTTTAAAAAGCAGGTCGTTTTTTCTATCAGAAACATAAAAAACCTCGCATCCCAAATCTTTTGCAAAATTTAAAAAATCAACAGTTCCGGGTAATGGCTCTGCCTTGGTATCTTGTACCCAAGCATTCCAACTCGAATCAGAATAAACACTATTGGTAAAATAAAGCCATCCCTCATAAGGACTATTGTTAAGAATTGTCCCATCAATATCAACTACCACCGCATTCTTTTTTCCTTTATAAACCTTGTGTTTAAGGTTATAAGCAAGCGCCTTTTTTGCTACATTATAACTTTGAAGATATAAAGCATGCATTTCCGGAGAATGCTGAAACCATAATATAGATTGAGATAAATATTCACTGTTTTGGCAACAATGAAGTTTGTTTTCCAAACTATCAATACGGTTCTGTAAAACCTTTATATTGTCTGTCTGTTGATTACAACTGAATAGTCCAAGTGCCAGTATTAGGAAAACTGTTTTTTTCATTTTGTTGTTAATTTAATGTTTATACTATCGCTAAAGCATGACGCACAACGCCAGTCCGTCTAATAACTTCCCCATCGTTTTGAGATTAAGGAATAAAGGTACAAATATTCAGAGAAAAATGATATGATTTTTTTTAAAGAAAAAGTAGCTCATAACGTATTTTATTGGATTTTTAAACAGTCTTATGGCCGGAATACGCTTAATTAATGGCGCTAAAATGATTTAAACAGTCTGTTTCAGGTCATTCAAGCCAAGGATGGACATAGGTCTCCGAAAGAGGTAAGCGCTGAAGTGTATCGATAATCCTTACCGGATTATTCAGTTCTATTTTTTCTTCCAGGGAAGATTCGATGAGAACAATCTGTGAGCGGGGTTTTCCTTGTATGTGCACTGAATGTTGCCGGTTGAGCGAAGGTAGAGAAGCAAAACCGGTTTACATTCAGTCATCCCGATGAGAATCTTCCGAATCGGGATAATCCATACATTAAAAGTAGCCCAAACACCCGTCAATACAAGGGAAAGAACTAATAAGTTATAAACAAAATCCGTGTTGAAAGAGAAAGGTTTTTAGACAGTCTGACGTTTCGCGTGTATGAAATGTTGGGGATTTCGGAGCTGAATACCTATCAACTGATACGATCATTACAAACGAGCGAAACACTCAGCAAATCATTGAATTCCCAACATTTTATGTCTGTTGTTTGCAGCTGGTATATATTTATTTAATCATTCGACAACAATCAGTTGTTAAGAAATCAAGCAAATATTTCACTTGAAATCGTACTCATAGTTTATTTCCTTTTCGATGAAACCATTTTTATTTACAACTTTGATTGTTTTAATGTTGTTTTTGTCATTATATGTGAATAGTAATTGGCGTTTTAATTCATAACTGGGAAGGTATTTATTCAGCGATTTGCACAAAACTGAAATCAAAGCTCCTCCAATATCATACCCAAATTCATATTTCTCCTTCGTACCTTTTGACTTATTAAAGTACGTAATTCGAGAAATTTTGTCTTTGTCGTATTCATAATTTATTTGCACAGAAAATTTATTTTTCATGATTTCCTTTTGTGATATATAGCCATTGCTATACTTACAAAAAATTAGATTCGGGGTCTGTTGAAACCTATTTTGCTTTATTATAGTTAATGTATCATCCCAATAAAAATATTCAATTGAGTCAATAGCAACACCTTTTTTATTTAAAGTTAATACTTTAGATAAACTACCAATGGCATTATATTGAAAACAGTTATTCGAAACAAACTTTCTCTTTTTTGTATAGATTTCTTCTTTGAAAATCTTCTCACTTGTTAAAATCTCATTTGAATAGCGACTTTCATCAAACACAATATAGCTTTTCAGTCCATTCGTGGTCTTGCGAATTATCACTGAATCTAATTTACTGGTTGTAGTTGTCAGAATTCGATTTCCGGGTTTATATTTTAGGCATGATATTAAATTCCCACTTTTGTCAAATATGACTTTTTCACCTGTTTCATTATCGGGCAATTGGTAATCGGTTGTAACGACAGAATCTGATTTTTGCAAATTGATAGTATATAACAACCTATCTTTGGACAGAGCATTCAATAAGAGAGTCGAATCAGTAGGAATGTAATTTAAAAAAGAAACATTTAGTGTTTTAGTAAACTCCTTTAGTATTATATCCTTTTTAGCAAATATATCATCCTCGATAAAATTGTTCTTCACAAAAAAATCATTATCAATATAATGTATGCTACCAAAAATCATCACCCAAGGTGATATGACTGTAATAGGTATTTTGACATCGAAATTGTTGAATATTTGCGACCACAGTATATTATTAAAATAGTTGGTCGCTGTTGTTTTATACTTGGTTTGTGAATAGCCATTCAAGCCAATAAGAACCGTTAGTAATAAAATTAATCTTTTCATCCTTTTATTATTTTTAAAACACTGATATTATGTTTAATAACTACAAAGCTATAGCAAAATTTTCCCTTACTAAAGGTGTCATTATTAAATTATTCTGATCAGTAATCGGTCGAATACTGGCTGCTAACGCCAGTTCGTCTAATAACTTCCCCGTCGTTTTGAGATTAAGGAATAAAAGTACAAATATTCAGAGAAAAATGATATGACGTAATTTTTTAGGGAAAAGTAGCTCACGACGTATCTTATTGGGTTTTAAACAGTTTTATGGCAGGAATACGCTTAACTAATGACGATAAAATGTTTTAAACAGCCTGTTTCAAGCCATTCAAGCTAAGGATGGACATAAGTCTCCTATAGAGGTGAGCGATGAAGTGCATCGATAATCCTTACCGGGTTATCCAGTTCTATTTTCTCTTCCAGGGAAGATTCGATGAGAACAATCTGTGAGCGCGATTTTCCTTGTATGTGTACTGAATGTTGCCGTTTGAGCGAACGTAGAGAAGGAAAACCGTTTTTTATTCAGTCATCCCAATGAGAATCTTCCGAATCGGGATAATCCATACATTAAAAGTAGCTAAAACGCCCGTAAATACAGGGAAAAGAAGTAATCACAGGTATGAACCGCGGGGTAAGTCCCGGCCCCTTTTTCCGCCCCAAGGGGCGGAGTATTATACCTTCCGACTTTGTCGGGATTATTCGGCCTGTCGGCCTCATGAGATCGCTTCGCTAAGTTGTTCGACTTACAATTTTTAATGCGCCTTCGGCTTTCGAAAATTGAGTTTCAGTAATAAATTATAAACAAAATTGATGTTGAAAAGGAGAGGGTTTTTAGACAGACTGATGCTCGCCGAATAATGTGCTTTGTCCCACGTAAAACATAGTAAGAATCTCATGATAAAGCATTGGCAGAATGTCCGCAAAAGCAGGATCAGTAATGTATTGCTTACGCCTGGCAAAAATTCCTTAGAAACCCGAATAGAGGATCGCTTCAGCTAAAAAATATCTAAATGAAGTGAAAGAATAACAGGAGGATACAGCTTACAGTCAACCATTTGGTTGCAAATAATCAGAATCCATAGTCGAAAAGTGTATAGAAAGTTCGCAATCCAGGGATTTAGTTCAACGTGGACTTCATGCTGGGCACTACGTGCCTCATGAAGTCTTATTTATTAGCTGCCGTCATTATATTAATTGCTTTTTAAATTCTTTTATGTTTTTGTTTTTCCAAATGAAATTCCAAGGATATGGGGTAAAAAATATAAAAATGCTAAATAAGCCATTGATAATAAATAAATAATGAAAGCTCCCTTAATAATTTCTTTACTTCTATGTAAACCATTAATACTAAATTCTAATGTTTCATTATTTGCTGAAGTTTGTATATTGTTATAGAGTGAGTCAATATATGACTCCATAGATCCATAATTATAAGCAATGAGTCCGACAAGAATACAAGAAATTATTATTGCAATGCCCAATGCAATTTTCCTAAATCCCAATGGATGTTTGTAGGCAATAAATGCAAGACCTGTTATGGCAGGAACAAGCATTGTTATTATAATCGTTTGTGTGTTCATATTACATAGGGAAATAATATTATTTTATGGTGGTAGCTAACGTTCCGAGGATTTATGAAGATGGGGAATTAGACGCAACAACGTGTCTACTCTGTCGAAAGTAAGTAAGATGCACAAAAGTTTGGCTAAGCAATGAACGCACTTTTTCATAAATCCTTTGTTAGCTGCATGTGCTACTACTGGTTCGAGGCTATGTCGTCTCATACTTTATGGTATGTGAAATAGTTGTACCGCCATTTTTATTTCTTTGTTCTTGTCTGTTGGAAGAGAAAAAATGTAATTAAACCAACTTGTGTCGCTTGCCGCAAGTTCACGAATAAAACTGCCATGCTTTTTTGTCGCCTCTTTTGCTGTCTCTACTACTGCTGTCATATCCTTATTCTGAACAAAAACTACAACTGATGTTTTGGAATCTCTCCATGTCAAATAACCTAAAAGCTGATCAATGGTTTCCAAAAACTTTTTTTCTCCACTCCAGAATTTGCACTCTGCAACAAATACAACTGAGCTGTCATAGCGAAGAAGAATGTCTGTTTTTCCTGTTTTGTTGAATGTCTCTCCACTTGCACTACCAAACTCAAAATTCGGATCTAATGTTAATAAGATATGGTCACGCAAATCTTCTTCTCCTTTCTTTGCATAAACAGAAGGTAACCGTTCAAAGTTTTTCCCTACATCATTGATGATTTTCAAAATATTAATGTAGTTGTCATTGTCAAGTGTAGGTTCAGGTTTAAATCCTTTTTCAGTTACTACTGGTTTGATAGAAATTTTTTCCCGCAAGACGGGTTTTGGAATTGCAAATGTTTCTGATGTTGAAGGATTCTTTTTCAAAGGAACCCCTAACGATGAAAGGAAATCATTCTTCTTTAGAAGTTGTTGTCGTCTTCCTAATAGAGTTGAACGTATGAAACTCTCTAATCCACTATTGTATGCTTCAATTTCTTGTTTTAAGAAATTAAAGCAACTGAATAAATATCCCAATCTCTCATTATAAGCTCTTTTAATTTTCTCTGCATCGTTGTAAAAGTTGATGAACTCTAATTTTATTGTTTGTGTTCTGCTGTCAATAGGAATTTCAATTCCTATAACAGAGGTGAAAGTGTTCGGTCTGAAACGAAGTAGATCAATATTGCCTGTGTATGGAATATGATAAACGATAATGTCTTTCTTGAAGTATTTGCTCTTATCCATTATCATAAATTCCACTGGAAAGCGGTTCCCGGGAATTTCTTTTTCGTATGTGTCCACATAAACCTTGTCGGTATGAATTTCTGGAAAGTCAATGTGAAATTGACTTCTCAAATGTTCAATATATTGTGTCTCACCAACATTTAGGATGTAGCTTTCGCTTTCATTATCAATGCGGTCTTTTATTTCCGCATGCTTACTGCTAATTAAATTAGATGTTGTGTCTTCTGCATAAATTTTCATTTTGTCAGTTCCTTTTGTTCCTGTTGTTTGATGTTAGCACTGTCGCCAAGCATGGCTGCTAACTATCTTATAGCACCAACTCATAAAGTCCTGTTTGCACACTATTAGGGGTGTGGACAGGAGAGACTGAGTGGTGTGTTATATTAATTGCTGTTGTTATTGAGTCAATGATCATTAAAAGTGCGTTGGATGTTCTGGTAACTTTCCGAGCTAAACGATACTCCATCCATGTAAAGTTACAGCGTTTTTACATATAATAGCAATAGTGTCCGACTAAATTTTTAATCACAGGTATGAATCCCGGTGTAAGTTGAGTTTTACGAAATACCGCTCAAGCGGTGCCCCGGCCCCTTTTTCCGCCCCAAAGGGCGGTGTATTATACCTTTCGACTGTCGGGATTATTCGGTCTGTCGGCCTCATGAGATCGCTTTGCTAAGTTGTTCGACTTACAATTTTTGATGCACCTTCGGCTTTCGAAAATTGAGTCTACTATATAACTCTTTCTAATGGTCTGTTTTACAAAACCTTGAAAACTCATCTTATGGAACCATTTTTACTAAAGTTATTTCATTTGATGTTCCTGTAAATTCCTTTCAGTGGGAAACTCACAAATAAATATTCTAAAATTATGTATTGCGTATGGCCTTCTTGACTAATTTGCCGTGGTTATAATGCTGAATAAATATTAATTTCCCTTGTTGGTCGTATATTTCAAATTTTCCTTCTTTATTGTTTTGATTGTAATTTCCAATGCACCAGATATTACCGTTTTCATGGTACGACCTGAAATACCCATGAAGTTTTCCATCCAGAAATGATTCTTCCGCAGCAATTTTACCGTTTTCATAATATTCTTTCCATAAACCTGTTTTCAGGCTCTTCAGGTTGTACCGTCCTTCTTTCAGTAAAACCCCATCTTCTGAATATTCTTTATGTTCTTTCATCCGAAAAAGGTTACAGAGATTATTTTCACTGGAAAATATTATGTTCTAAAGAATTTAAGAGTCAGAATTCATAATTCAAAAAGAAGTCAGTATTGCTTTATGCTTTTGTTATAACACTGACTTCTATCTTCTGTTATATTTTAAGTAACACGAGTTATTTACCAGCAAGGATTTTTTCCGCTTCTTCCTTATCACAATCCATAATATATGGGATTCCAGTGATATTGCTGGCTTCATGGGTAATAGCAGCAAGATCATTCCTTGAAACATATTCCAACGCAAATTTTCTGGTACCGGCCATTAACTGACGCAAGCCCTGTGCAAGGCGTTCGTAATAAGTATATAATCCAATTGCTCCTGCGGGAAGTTTTTCAAATTCTTCGTTTCCTAATTTATGCCTGAGTTCGGTTGCAGTTACAAAAACTTCATCAATAGTAGTTCCGAAGCGTTCTACATAAACGGGAATTTGATGGTTTCTAATGGCATTGCCTATTGTTTTTCCAACCATTGCAGCGGCAATGGGAGCGCGCGCCATACCGACAAGTTTTACAAAAGGAGCACCCATAGCGAGTCCTTTGAATATCTGGTCTTCGAAAGTAAAACCACCGGCAACAGCGATAGCCGGAATGTATTCACCTTTTTCGTGTAATTGTTTCACGTATTGATATAATAATGAATGTAATTCAACCGGAGGCACCCCCCATTCATTCATCATTCTCCACGGGCTCATACCTGTTCCGCCGCCGGCGCCGTCTACTGTCAATAAATCCAATTTATATTTTGAAGCAAATTTCAATGCTGTTGCCAGAGCAGCAGGGCGGTAAGCACCTGTTTTTAAGAAAATGTATTTTGCCCCGGCTTTGCGTAATTCTTCAATCCTTTTTGCGAATGATTCTTCGGTCACCATTCCCACGCGCGAATGTCTTTCAAATTCACTGAAGGCACCATTTTCAAATGCTTTGATGACTGTGGGATCCGTCGGATCAGGTAAAACAATATACCCGCGTTCCAGCAACATCTGGGCTTTCTTCAGGTTTTTTATTTTCACTTCACCCCCGATATTCTTGGCGCCCTGCCCCCACTTTAATTCAACGCACTCTACACCGAGTTCCCGAATTGCATACTCCTGATTACCGAGCCGGGCATCCTCTACATTTGCCTGCACTATAATAGCGCCGTAACCATCCTGCCTGTGGTCTAAATAAAGTTTTACCCTGCGCTTTAAGTCGACTGTATCAACTACTTTGCCGTTCTTATAAACCGCTTCATTGTCCATACCTGCAACATTTTCACCGATAGTGAGTCCTGTACCAGCCAATGCAGAGCCAATAGCCAAGCCCTCCCAGTTATTTTTAGCGATATCCGTTGAACCAATTCCGGGTATCATAAAAGGCATTTTAAATTTAATCCCTTTATCATGGCCGAAAGTGACTTCAAGATTAACCGCCGGGAAAATTGCTTTGTCACTATCAGCTTCAATACCATGAGCGCCAACAACGCCGCCCATGATATTAAAATGCGAATAATCAACAGGGAATGATTTTTCGGCTGCCGTTGTAATAACTCCAAAAGGTTGCGGATAAATAACTTCATGCCCACGGTAAGCAGATTTTCCTATTTCACACATACCGATGCAGCCATCTATGCATGTTACACACATACCACTTGTGGGAACTACAGAACCTTCTGTCCTATTTTTTGTTAGTGTAGCTGCTGTTGCATTAATTTTTGACAAACTCATTTTATAACCTCCTATTTAGTTTTTTATTTATTTGATTACTTTATTTTAGATTTTTCAGAAACACAAGTACCGCAATCACCTTTAAGGCCCATCCAGCAATTGAAATTATCGTTTAGTTCAGTACAGGTCGGCTGAAGCGAGTTTTCACATCTTCCACAAAGGACTGTTTCAGGATTTATGCCTTCACATCTTGACATACATACAGGGCATATATACATGCATCCTCCACATCTGCGGCATTCTTCGGAAGTTTTATCAAACGGCGTATTGATCTTCAGTTTATTGCCTCTATTAACAAATCCAATTGCGCCCGCCACCATTTGTTCCTGGCACATCCTGACACATAATCCGCAATAAATGCACTTTTCCCATCTGGGCGTAAACCTGACTTGCTGTAAACCTATTCTTGCTGCCAAATCCTGAAGCACTTTTGAAGTAGGACATTGGGCGATAAGCAGCTCAAGTACCATTTTTCTTGCATTTAAAACTCTCTTTGTAGAGGTTTTAATAATCAAGTCTTCTTCGACCGGGTAAGTGCAAGAAGAAACCAGTTTTGATGTTTTGCCTGTAAATAATTCAACAATGCATAAACGACATCCCCCCCACGGTGAAAGACCTTCATTATAACATAATGTCGGAATTTCCAGTCCAAGAAATTTTGCTGATTCAAGAATAGTCCAGCCCTTAGGTGCATCAAAATTTATCCCGTCAATAGTAATTTTCATATCCGTTGTTTTATGATTGTGCTATTTCTTTTATTTTTTCCAGAAACTTCTGTCCGTCTTGTGTTTCGAGTTCACACCTCAAGCATCTCATTGCTTCCATTTTTGCTTGCTCTTCGGTATAACCTTGCTCGACTTCAATTAAATTATATTTTCGCTTTTCAGGAGACAGTAATGGCATTTCAACACGTTTTGCAGATAATAATTTCTCTAATTCTGTATCGGATAACAGCATAGGTTCAACATACATGGAAGGTCTTGTAATTTTATATTCACGTTTTACCTCTTTTCCCTGGACATACTGATCAATCGATTCGGCAGCGATTTTTCCGGCGGAAACTGCTGCCACTACCGAATTGGGCCCGGTAACGATATCGCCTCCTGCAAAAACCCCTTCAATATTTGTTTCCAACGTTTCATTATTTATTGACAGGGTGCTCCATTTCGTTATTTCCAATTCTTCTTTCTGAAGAAAAGTAACATCGGGTTTTTCGCTGATTGATACAATCAATGTATCAAGTTCGACAATAAATTCCGAACCTTTAACAGGAACTGGTACTCTTCTGCCCGACTCATCTACTTCGCCCAACTCCATCCTGACAAACTCACATGCTTTTAATTTGCCCTTTTCGGAGATGATTCGTACAGGAGCAGTTAAAAATTCAAACTCAATTCCTTCTTCCATTGCGCCTTCAACCTCTTCCTTATATGCAGGTATTTCAGACATTGATCGTCTGTAAAAAATTGTAACACTTTCGGGTTTAGTGGTGCGGAGTGCGCTTCTTGCCATATCGACAGTCGTAATACTTTCGGATGTTTCAGCGCGCAGCGCACTTCTTGCAGCATCAACAGCCGAGTTCCCTCCTCCGATAATTCCAACACGTTTCCCGATTTCAATATTCTTATTAAGGTTAAGATTTATCAAGGCTTCCATACCCGGAATCACTCCTTTGATATCTTCACCTGCAATATCCAATTTTAAGGACACATTTGCACCGGTAGCAATAAAAACAGCCTTATAGCCTTTCTTGAATAAATCGCTTATATTAAAATCCTTTCCTAAAGCCGAATTTGTTTTGATTTCTATTCCTGCACTTTTAATATAATTAATATCAGCTTGTACAATTTTCTTTGGCAGCCTGTATTCTGGAATTCCTAACATCATCATGCCTCCGATCACATCTTGTTTTTCAAATATGGTAACTTCATAACCCTTTTGTCCCAGATAAAATCCGCAAGTCAGTCCTGCGGGGCCCGAGCCAATAATTGCCACTTTGTTGTCATTTTTCTTTTTAACCGCTTTTACTTTAGCTACAAGATTGTTTTGCAAAGCATAATCTGTAACAAATCGCTTTAAATTCTTTATTGCTATTGGCTCTCCGTATTCACCGGCTTTGCATTTCAGTTCGCAGGGATGATGACATACCCGTGCGAGCACAGAAGGAAGAGGGTTGTCTTTTTTAATTATTTCAAGTGCTTCTTTATATTTTCCCTTTGCAATAAGGGCAACATACACGCATACTTCGGTATTTAATGGACAAGTATATTGACAGGGTGAAGAAATGATTTCCTTACATACTCCGGCAGTACATTTTTTCTTTTCTATGTGGTCAATATATTCATTTTCGAAATACCTTAAAGTTGCCAACAAAGGGTTTGCAGCGGTTTGTCCGAGTCCGCACATGGAGGCATCTTTTATTACCGGTCCTAATTCCTTCAGAAGGTCAATATCTTCTTTTTTCCCTTTTCCTTCAGTGATATTGGTTAGGATTTCATTCATTCTTTTTGTTCCTTCACGGCAGGTGGAGCATTTTCCACAGGATTCTTCCTGTAAAAAATTAGTGAAGTACCTGGCAATGTCAACCATGCATGTATTTTCGTCCATTACTATCATACCACCCGATCCCATAATTGAACCTGCTTCAGTCAGACTCTCATAATTAATGGGAATATCAAACATTTTTTCAGGAATACAACCACCTGATGGTCCCCCGGTCTGAATGGCTTTTATTTTAGCTTTTCCACTTGAACCTCCTCCGATTTTATATACAACATCTTTAATTGTAGTTCCAAGCGGTACTTCGACCAAGCCCGTATTTTTTATTTTTCCGACAAGAGAAAATATTTTTGTTCCCGTATTGCCCGGGGTTCCGACTTTTGCATATTCCTTTGCTCCCAAATTGATAACAACAGGTATATTAGCCAATGTTTCCACATTATTTATACAAGTCGGAAATCCCCATAAACCTTTATTTACAGGGAAGGGCGGACGTTGTTTTGGTTGTCCCATCTGCCCTTCAATAGATTTAATCAGCGCTGTTTCTTCACCACATACGAAAGCGCCTGCTCCTTTGATAATTTCAATATCGAAATCACTCCCCGTACCTAGTATGTTTTTTCCTAAAATTCCCAGCCCACGTGCCTGATTTATCGCAATTATCGAATGTTTAATAGCCAATGGATATTCAGTTCTTACATAGATTATACCGCGGGTGGCGCCGATAGCGATACTGGCAATAACCATCCCTTCAATTATGGAGTGCGGGTTTCCTTCCAGCATACTGCGGTCCATATAAGCGCCGGGGTCTCCTTCGTCGGCATTGCAAATAATAAATTTTTGAATTCTCTGCTTACCTGACCGGCTCGCAAATTTCCATTTGAGACCTGTCTGAAAACCACCTCCGCCTCGTCCTCTTAATCCCGAATCAACAACTTCATTTATTATCCATTCGGGGTCCGGATTAGAAATAACTTTCTCAAAAGCCGAATAACCGCCGATTTTAATATAATTGTATATTCTGATTGGATCTATCTTTTGATTATTGCCCAAAACCGTCCTTGTCTGATTCTTAAAAAAAGGTATTTCTGATTGTGAGAAATATCGTTTATCATCGCCGGGTTCCTTATATAGCATTTCTTTTATAACCTTTCCTTTGACGGCAGCATTTATGATTTTCGGAACATCTTCCATTTTCAACTTCGGGTACAGATTGAATCCCGGTTCAACAATGATAAACGGGTCCATTTCACAAAAGCCGAGACATCCTGTAATTCTCAGAGAAATTTTTTCATTAAGATTGTGTTCTATTATGTGGCGTTTTATTATCCTCATAATATCATTCGAACCGCTTGCCTGCCCCCCTGTTCCTGCACATATTGCCAAACAAGGTTTATTATCCTTCGCTTCATTTACTATAAGTTTTCGAAACTCAACGAAATTCTCAACAGAAGATAACTGCTTCATAATTTTTAAACTTTTTCAATTTCAGATTTATTATATATCCAATATATGACCTTTACAGCCGCGCTTCGGGCATACCTGAACAACACCGCCACTGTTAATTATCATGGGTATCATGCTTGTACTGCATTCAGGACACTTTACTGATCCGGATAGTTCGGAATGGCAATGGGGGCAAAAATAATTCGCTATACTGCCTAAAGATCGCTGATGTTCCGACTCATACATATAGCTGCCATATAAAGAGGACAGGCGATGCCATCCGTGCAAACCGTTAAAAGAAATTGTAACCCTGATAGACGGATATCCATCAAGAGTATGCGTATTATCCATAAGGGTATGATTGCATTGCGGACAATTGACGCTTAATGGAAAAATCCTCTTATCATTTTCAATATCTGTTAAATCATGACCTTTTAAAGTTTGATCAATAACCTGTTTTACCATTTGTTTTTTTACGCTGGTAAAATAATTACCATCAACTACGACAATCGGACCAAGAGCGCATGCGCCTAAACAATTAACAGTTTCAAAAGTAAATTCATTATCAGTTGTTGTTTCACCGGATTTAATGCCGAGTTGTTTTTCAATTTCTACGACAACAGATTTTGTTCCTCTGACATGGCATGCAGTTCCCAAACAGGCGGATAAAAGATGTTTTCCTCTCGGCTTTAAACTGAAAGCTTTATAAAATGTAGCGACTCCATAAATGTCCCTCAACGGTATTTTCAACTGGTCTGAAATTTCTCTAAGAATTTTTTCAGGTAAATAATTATAATGTTTTTGAATTTCTTCTAAAATGGCTATAAGAAGATTATTGTGTTTTGCAGCCAATTCCTCAACAAATCTTTTTATTCCGGTTGTCAATGAGCTGTCAAACTCTTCGCAATAAATAATTGGTTTAAGTGAGGATCTAATATTAAGGCATTTGTCCGATTTGTTACAAGTGCTACAAATACTTTTTTCAATAATTTCAGACCTTACATCATTAATAGTCTCCATAATTATTCTTTTATACGTATTCTTCGCAATACCATTTTGTTGTATCAGTTTTTCTGATATTACAGGATTTACGGTTGTCGCAATTCCGACATAAACCAGCATAATCGTTTTTATCGTTCTTCATAACTTCTTTTTCATTGTATGAAAAGTCATTCTGAACGTTCACATAATTATCATATTCCTCGCAGAAGAATATCGGCTGTAGCCTTGTTTCAATACATCTATCAAATTCATTACAATTGATACAGATGGTTTTTTCTAAAACTTCGGGGTTCATAATCTTAATATTTAATTATTGTTATTATTTATATTCATTGCAAAACCATACTCCACTTTCATGTTTTGGCAATGTGCAGGTACTGACTAAATCGCAATTCAGACACAATCCATTTAGCGGTGCGTATTGAACAGGTGATTTTTCTTCGTTTGCTTTTTCTTCCGTAAGAATTTGCTGAGGTATATAATCGTCAAATTCCTCGCAGTGTAATATTTCCCCTTTGAATGATTTCCGTGTAGAACAATTATCATTATAGTTACAGGTTGAGCACAAGCCGATATTTTCGTTTGCTGCTGTAATATTTGTCATTTTTTTATAGAGTTTATCATTTTAAATGAAAATTATCCGTCCACCCTTTTCAACATTGGTGCCAATAAAAATATTTCACCCCAATATGATTAAAGCAAATGAAAGTATAATAGGATAAACCAAAAGATAATCAATGAATTGCCTTTTGAATAAAAATGATATAAAAGGTTGGAACCCTTTTTTTCAAAAATAAAATAGAAAAAATAATTGAGGAGTTTTGAACCGGCCGGGGAAAAATTCCCTATTCAATAGATGCTGAAAAAGGAAGATCTTTTATTTTTTCGCGTAATGTTTTGCGGTCTATTCCTAAAATTTTTGATGCTTCGGTCTTGTTGTTTTTCACTGAAGTCAAAACATTAAGAATATATTCCTTTTCCATTTCTTTGAGGGTTTTATTAAAAGTTGGAGTATTCTGAATAAAGAAACGCATCGCTGGAGGCAAGTCGGTAATATCAATATTATTGCCATCAGTCATAATGATAAGATGATACATGAAATTCTGTAATTCTCTTACATTACCGGGCCAGTAATAATTTTTAAGTGCTTCCAATGCTCTATCAGTAAATGAAGGGATTGTTTTTTTACCAATTTCTTTGGCATATTTGTTTGCAAAAAAATTGATTAACAGGAATACATCATTTTCTCTTTCCCGTAACGGTGGTATCTGAATATTTACGACATTGAGACGATAAAATAAATCTTCTCTGAAATTTCCTTTTTTCACAAAATTAAGTAAGTCAACATTGGTGGCAGCAATAATTCTGACATTAACCTTGATGGGTTTTGTATCGCCTACCATATAAAATTCTTTCTCTTGTAATACACGGAGGAGTTTTGCCTGCATTGACAAACTGGTATTGCTAATCTCGTCCAGAAAAATTGTTCCTCCATTGGCTGTTTGAAAAAAGCCGGCTCTTGTTTCGTTTGCCCCGGTAAATGCACCTTTAATATATCCGAATAATTCACTCTCCAATAATTCGTTGGGTATAGCGGCACAATTAACGGCAACAAAAGGGGCTGCTGCCTGATTACCTCTGTAATGAATGGCGCGTGCAACTAATTCTTTACCTGTTCCGCTCTCTCCTGTAATCAGGGCAGTTACATTAGTAGAAGCGATTTTTTCTATAGCGTTAAAAACTGTGCATATTGCTTTTGATTCTCCAATAATACCGTAAATATTAGCCTGAAATAATGTTTGTTTTTGTGTTGTTTTTGCTGCATAGAGTTTGTTAAAGGCTTTCTGCATGGCACTAAATAGCTCTTCATCTGTAAATGGTTTTATTAAATACTCTTCAGCACCCAATTTGATGGATTCTACCGCACTTTCAACAGATGGATAACCTGTTATTACGAGAACTTCGGTGTTTTTATAATTTTCGCGGACATGTTTGACAAGTTGCATGCCGTTTGCCTGAGGCATCCGCAAGTCAGTCACAACAAGGTCAACAGGGGTTGCATTTAAAAAACTGATAGCATCCGAAACATTGGATGAAGTAAAAACAAAATATCCATGGCTATCTAAATTTCTTTTAATTAATTCCAATGTTTCAGGGGAATCATCAACCACCAGAATTTTTTCGGATTTTTTATTGTTCTGTTTTTTCATTTTTGAGAGTTCGTGACCGGAAATTTAATTTCAAATTTTGTTCCTTTCCCATTTTCACTCTCGACTTTAATCTCGCCTTGATGGGCGGTAACTATTCCATGTACAACGGAAAGCCCCAATCCTGTTCCTTTATCAATTTTTTTAGTGGTAAAAAAAGGTTGGAAAATGTGCTGTTTAATATCCTCTGAAATTCCCACTCCCGTATCTTCAACCCTTAATATAACAAATTCGGAATCACTAGAAGTTGAAAGAGTTAATTTGCCGCCTTTGGGCATCGCCTGAATAGCATTAACTACGAGGTTGACAATGATCTGATTTAACTGAATGGCATCGGCAATAATGAAGGGGAGTTGTTCTGCAAGAAAATATGAAACGTTTATATTTTCTTTTGAGCATCGCGATTCAAGAAAATACATTGCTTCTTTGATGATCTGATTTAAATTCACCTTTTCAAAAAGCTGTGGCATCTGATGAGAGAAGTACATTAATTTTTTTATTATCTCCCTGGCATTTAGTGATGCTTTTATAATTTTTTCCAAATCCTGTTTTACCTGCTGCGGCAGATTATGATTTTTATTCGCTAATTGGGCAAAACCAAGAATATTTCCAAGCGGTTCATTTATTTCATGTGCGATACCTGCTGTAAGTTCACCGATGGTTGCAAGCCGGTCAGCGTGCCGGATTTGCTCTTGCAGCAATTTCATTTTTTCTGCTGCTTCTTTGCGTTCAATTATTAAAGTAAGTTTCCGGGCAATTGCTTGAATCAGTTTTCTTTCCTCTTTAAGGAATGGCCCTTCGTCCGCATCAGGCATTACTTTAATATAAAAAACTTCTACAATTCCTCTAGGCTGTTCGTTGATGATTATTTTTTCTGCTTGCCTGTAAGGTAAATCCTGAAATTCAGCAGAGTTAAAATGATTATTGTCTAAAATTATTCTTGCAACTGTGTATTCAGGATATTGCCAAGCAGGTGGAATTAATTTTAAAATATTTTCTAAAAGTTCATTCAGGGATAAATTGTCCTGATGTGCTAATTCAGAAATACCATAAAGGCAGACAAGTTCTTTGACTCGCTCACGCAAAGCAGTTTCGGTTGAATGCAAACTATTTTCAGGTTTCATTAATAACCATTTATTCTATACAAAATTAGTTTTTTTAATACGAACTTTTTCAGCGCTTGAAAAATTCGGCGCTTTTCCTTTGCCTTTGGTCTAGGTTTATGCGTTTGGTTGTAAAGGCAAATGTGCCAAATGTTTTGAATCCCAAGGCAAGCCCTGGACCCAAATTCCGCAGCAGAGCAGCGGGGTATATATCCTCAGGCTTTGTCGGGATTATTAGGCCTTTTGGCCTCATGAGATAACTTCACTAAGTTGTTCGACTTACAAATTTCAATGCACTTTGTTTTTGAAATGTGAGTCTAACGAATTAATCCCAAGTCGTAAACAGCACCTGAAGATGCATTTCCTTGAAAAATTTTTTTCTTTTCTATTGCTACGATATTCAATTGTAGTGGTAAGAATATATATCCAAATCAGAATTTAATATACTCTTTGGGCTTTAAATTATTTTCCATTGTCCAAAAATGCACCTGGCCATGACATATTCTGAACAGAACCAGTTTAGGACTATCAACCGTTATCCCGAAACTTTTCAGGAAGGGTCTGTTTTTCATCACATGCCAAAATGCTTAAACGCCTCATATATTAAAAAAACCGGCCAAACAATTGCTTTCAAAAAGCCAAGCACGCCAATCCAGAAGCCTGTAGCGTGTGAAATGAAATAAATAGCTGCGCCGATAAGCCCCAGGCCGTAAACAGCACCTGAAGGAGCACTTCATTGAAATTCTTTTTTCATTTTTTTCTTTTTTTATTGTTACGATATTCAATTAAATTGGTGAAAATATTTCCAAAGTGGTTTTAATGATTTACTGATTTAGGTTATCATAGGTTTTGCTTTAAATGCCAACGGCTCCGGCTATGACCAGTGGCCGCCTGCGTGTGATTTATCTGTTTAGACGTATTATCATTTTATTATCCAAAGGCGCTTAACGTCAGTCCGTCTAATAACTTCCCCATCGTTTTGAGATTAAGGAATAAAGGTACAAATATTCAGAGAAAAATGATATGACGTAGTTTTTGGGGAAAAGTAGCTCACAACGTATCTTATTGGGTTTTTAAAAAGTTTTATGGCAGGAATACGCTTAACTAATAACGATAAAATGCTTTGAACAGCCTGTTTCAGGCCATTCAAGCCAAGGATGGACATAAGTCTTCTCAGGTCAAGGCGTTTGCACAGGGTGACCATCTTACGAAAAACCAATTTGATGGCTTTGGGGTTGTCTCTTCTGAAATTAGCGATGGTGTTGTGATCAGGAGTAAGTTCCTTGAGAAGCCACATGAGTTCCAGGTTGCGTTTGCATTCTTTCTCCAGCAATCTTGAAGAGCGGATTCTGTTCAGATATCCGTAAATATAGAGTTTCAGAAGGTCACCGGGATAATAGGGTGGCCTTCCTTCCGGGGCATGCTTTGCATGGGTAAAGCCAAACTCTTCAAGTTTACAGCTGTCGGCAAATGCATCGATAATCCTTACCGGGTTATCCAGTTCTATTTTCTCTTCCAGGGAAGATTCGATGAGAACAATCTGTGAGCGGGGTTTTCTTTGTATGTGTACTGAATGTTGCCTGTTGAGCGAACGTAGAGAAGCAAAACCGGTTTACATTCAGTCATCCCGATGAGAATCTTCCGAATCGGGATAATCCATACATGAAAAATAGTTGAAACGCCAGTAAATACAGGGAAAAAACGTAATAAATTATAAACAAAATTGATGTTGAAAAGCAGAGGGTTTTAGACAGTCTGACGCGGCTTCATAGCCTGTCCCGACTTATGTCGGGATTGGGCTGACGCCACACGAAGCTTTATTTATTGTTGGCTAGGCTTTTATTTTTTTTCTTTTCTATTAGTTCTATTGTCAATCGTGAGGGTCGTTCTATAATTTTGTAGTTTTCTTTAAAAATCTTTTTGTACATTTTAGCAAAATCAGGTTTCTCTCGAATTTTTTTAAATAAAGGCCATATTTGATAAGCATGTCTTGGTATATCAGAATCCCCAATTAATTCCATTAATTCAAATGCTTGATTGTAATCCTCTTTTAATACATTCACGGCTAATTTAAATGTGTTGTTGCTTGCACTCCAATCTTTTTTATCGAGAATTTCAGTTGATTCCTTTTTATTATTTGCAAGGTATTTTGACAGTGCTTTATTAATGATAAATACATTTAAAGTTTGTTCATTGTAATGTTTTTGAAGGATATCTGTAGCAAAAAAAAGTAAAATATCAGCAAGCTTATAGTTTTCTTCTTGGATAAGATCATAACAGATATCATTTAATGCTTCATCTGCATTTTCAAGTTCATCGGGGAGTAGTTTCCTCCAAATAACATGGGTTAATTTGACTGCTAATTCATAGAGACATTCATATGCACTTTGAAAGTAATCCGGCGATAGAGGTAGAGTTTGACCAACTTTTATATTTTTGTCAAGTTTAATACTATGCTTTCGACATGTTGTAATGTATTGATTTGAAACCAAACCATCATTGTGGACAAATAAATTCCTCCGTTCTGTTAATTCTATAAATGATGGCCAAACTGTAAGATCTTTCCTTAAGGGCATTCCAAGCTTTTTTTCAAGCCATTCGAAATGATATGAATGATTCTCCCGTAGGACCGATTCTATTTCTTTCTCTACAACATATTCTTTTACTTGATCAAGTGTTTTAAAATCAATTATTTGAGAATATGTTAAAGCTTTTTCAGATGAACTAAGTTTTTCAGGATATAATTCAAATATTTTTTTAATTAGTTTATTAAAAGAAGCATCAAATTGACTTATCAAACAAACGAAGAGGCTTCTAGGAATTACCTTATAAGCTAATCTTGAAACAACTAAATTTTTTTCAAGTTCCTCAAAGATTATATTATCTCGAAGGGTAAGTGAAATTATGTCTTCCTCTTCATCAGATTTTTGGGTTGAATCTTGTATTGTACCTGTTTCCTTTTTTATCCTTTTTTTTTCAATAAAATTGTGGAAATCTTTTTCAATTTGCTCATTTTTAACGGTAATCATAGCTATTACCATTGGTAAAGTGTCATTAAGAGAATCAATTTCATAAATGAAATCTTTTAACACTTCTACAAATTCAGAGTTTTTACTTTTTTCTTTCATAAAATGTTTACAGTCATTAGTGTGTGTTTAGCCTTGCCTACAATTGTCTTGTAGCACCTACTCATAAAGTCCTGTTTTCAAACTATTAGGGATGTGGACAGGAGAGACTGAGTAGCGTGTTATAGAGATTGTTGTTTTATTGAGTTAATGATCATTAAAATGGTTTTAAATGCCCAGGTGATTTTCAGAATTAAATATCATTCAAGCCACGTAAAGATATATCATTTTTAGATATAATAGCATCATCGTCAGGCTTATTTTTTAACAAAAGGGATAATTCACCGAACGCATACGTTTGTTCAGCACGTCAAAATGACTCACTCTTAAGAGGAATAGAAACAGGGAAGAGAAAGGCGCAAACTCCGGAACCCAATTAGGGAATATTTGTTTTATAGAATGGTATCTTCACAACCTTCGCCTTCAGGGCTTTGCCACGGATGTTAATGTATATTTCGGTGTCCAGCGCCCAATAGCCGGCTTTAACATAGCCCATGCCAACAGGGATCTTCAGCGATGGTGCCATGGTACCGGATGTCACCTCCCCTATCTTCTCCCCTTCCCTGTTGGTGATTTCATAATGCTGCCGCGGAATGCCTTTGTCGACCATCTCAAAGCCCATCAGCCTGCGTGTCAGGCCTTCACTTTTCTGTTTGAGAAGGTAGGCTTTATCGATAAAATCCTTTGTGCCGGTAAATTTCGTGATCCATCCGAGCCCGGCTTCCAAAGGTGATGTGGTATCATTGATGTCGTTGCCGTAGAGGCAGAAGCCCATCTCGAGGCGCAGGGTGTCGCGTGCGCCAAGCCCGATAGGTTTTATCCCGAATTCCTTGCCGGCTTCAAACACCGCTTTCCATATTTTCGGGCCATCGGAATTTTTCATATATATCTCACAACCACCTGAACCTGTGTATCCTGTGATTGAAAACAGGACATTCTTTACTCCAGCAAATTCGATAATTTTAAATGTATAATATTCCATGTCGGTCACGGATTCCCGTGTCAGCTTCTGCATAGCTTTCAACGCCAGAGGGCCCTGAACGGCGAGCTGGGCTGTGTCGTCGGAAGCATTGACAAGCTCCCTGGCGGGTTTAAGGCCAAAGCGTTCACCCTGCCTGACAATCCAGCTCCAATCCTTATCGATATTGGCGGCATTAATGACCAGAAGATATGTTTCGCTGTTGATGCGGTAAACAAGAAGGTCATCGACGATGCCGCCCTTACCATTGGGGAAACAGGAATACTGGACTTTCCCGTCATAAAGTCTGGCAGCATCATTGGCGGTTATATGCTGAATAAAGTCAAGAGCTTTAGGTCCTTTAATCCACACCTCTCCCATGTGGGAAACATCGAAAACACCAAGGCTTTTCCGGACTGTTTCGTGTTCGGCATTGACACCTTCGAATTGAACCGGCATGTAATATCCAGCGAACTCAACCATCCGTCCGCCAAGCTCTTCGTGGAATTTTGTAAAGGCAGTGTATTTCATGATGATAAGGATTGTTTTTGTGTGTTTCTAGCCGACAAATTTATAAATTATTGTTAATTTAATCACAAATGCGGGATTTTTTCGGGAAGAGCCAGTAAGTTGCAGGTTACAAGTTGCATGTTGCAGGTTGAGCGAGGCGAAGGCGAGCGAAATCCCGATGAAGTCGGAATTAATTGTAACACAAAGATTCACAAAGAAGACACAAAGTAACACAGAGTTAAAATGTCAATTTTAACACTTTTGAGACAGCCGGGTCGCCCGACCTGTAACTCGCAACCTGAAACTTGTAACCTGCAACCTGCAACCTGTAACCTGTAACCTGTAACCTGCAACCTGCAACCTGCAACCTGTAACCTGCAACCTGAAACTTGAAACTTGCAACCATAAAAATCTCAACACAGTATAAAGGATTAATACTACTTTTGTTCTGATCAAACTCCCGGAGCGATGTTCCTTCCAACTACCAACATACCCAGATGGGCCATTTTCCTGATCGATATTTTTATCGTTCTCTCAGCCGTCATACTTGCCTACCTGCTGCGGTTCAACTTTGACATACCATATTCTGACAGAATCACGCTGCCTTATGTGCTCGCCTATTTTTTTATCGTAAAAAGTTTGAGTTTTATCATTGCCCGAACTTATGCAGGCATCATCAGGTATACCAGCACTGAAGATGCAATAAGGATTGTGATGGTTAACCTGCTTTGCAGCATCTTCTTTGGGCTGACCAACATCGTAACATATTTTTTCATCACGCATAAATATCTCATTCCTTTCTCCATCATTATCATTGAGTTTTTTGTTTCCATTTTTGCCATGACGACCTTCAGGATGCTGGTAAAGATGGCCTATCTTGAGCTAATTAATCCCTCGAAAGAGAAATCGAATGTGATCATTTTCGGTGCCGGCGAGTCAGGTGTCATCACAAAAAGAGCGCTGGACAGGGATGCAGGTTCGAAACACAAGGTGATTGCATTTATTGATGACGACATCAAAAAACATGGTGCCAAGCTGGAGGGTGTCACCATTTATGGTACTGATAAATTAGCCGATCTTATAAAAGCCCATGCCGTGACCCAGGTCATTCTTGCAGTTCAGAAGCTCAGTCCCCAGCGTAAAAAGGAGATCATCGAGATGTGCCTGCCCTTTGACTTAAGGTTATTTAATGTCCCCCCGGTGGTCAAGTGGATCAATGGAGAGCTGAGTTTTAACCAGATAAAGGGGATTAACATCGAAGATCTGCTGGAGCGGGATGTGATAAAACTTGACGAGAGGAAGCTCAGCAAGGAAATAGCAGGGAAAACCATTCTCATCACAGGAGCTGCGGGTTCTATCGGGAGTGAGCTGGTGCGTCAACTGGCCGGTTACATGCCACTGAAACTGATCCTGATTGACCAGGCTGAAACAGCCCTTTACGAGTTGGAGCTGGAATGTACAGAAGCCTCCCATATTACAAGCTTTGAGGTCATTATTGCCGATATATGCAATGAAATGCGCATGGAAGCTATCATCCGGAGCACCAAGCCTGATATCATCTATCATGCGGCTGCATATAAGCATGTGCCCATGATGGAGAATAATCCCATAGAGGCATTGCGGACAAATGTTACCGGCACCAGGATAGTGGCTGACCTAGCGGTAAAGTATGGTGTAAAGAAATTTATCATGATATCTACCGATAAAGCCGTCAATCCTTCCAGTGTCATGGGTGCTTCAAAACGCCTTTCCGAGATTTATGCACAGGCACTGAATCAGAGGAATTCGACAAAGTTCATCACCACGCGCTTTGGTAATGTGCTGGGATCGAATGGGTCTGTGATACCTCTTTTCCGCAGGCAAATAGAGAAAGGTGGCCCAATAACTATCACTCACCCTGATATCTCGCGTTTTTTCATGACCATACCCGAAGCCTGCCAGCTTGTTCTTGAAGCCGGCACTATGGGCTCAGGTGGTGAGATTTATGTGTTTGACATGGGTAAATCGGTCAAAATCGTAGATCTGGCCATGAAAATGATCAAGCTATCGGGGCTTACATTGGGAAAGGATATTCAGATCGTTTACTCACGTCTTAGACCGGGTGAAAAGCTTTTTGAAGAGCTGCTCAGTGACAAGGAAAACATTTTACCCACGCATCACCCGCAAATAATGATAGCAAGAGAAAGACCCTACGAACCGGATATTACTGTCGGAAAAATCGATCATCTAATTGCTCTGCTGGATACGCAAGATAATGATGCCATCGTCAGGGAAATGAAAGAGATACTGCCAGAGTATAAAAGCGTGAATTCGGTATATGAGAGGCTAGATGAAGAATGAAGTATGAAAAATACAACATGAAGAATTCCCTGGAATTATTTCAAAAGTAGTCGTTTGATTTATTTATTCAAGACATGTGTCACCAGTTCGGCGGCATCCTGGAGCCGGATAGCTGAATAGACTTTTAATCCGGATTCATCAATGATGCGTTTTCCTTCTTCAGCATTAGTACCCTGCAGGCGGACGATGACAGGCACTTTGATTTCGCCGATATTCCGGTAAGCATCAACAACACCTTGTGCTACAATATCGCAGCGTACTATACCGCCGAAGATATTGAGCAGGATGCCTTCCACGTTGGGATCGGAAAGGATGATGCGGAAACCTTCTTCAACCCTTTTAGCGCTGGCGGAGCCGCCGACATCGAGGAAGTTAGCCGGCTCGCCACCCGATAATTTGATGATATCCATTGTCGCCATGGCCAGGCCTGCACCATTTACCATGCACCCGATATTTCCGTTGAGCTTGATATAGTTAAGGTCAAATTTGCTGGCTTCCACTTCGATGGGATCTTCTTCATCCAGGTCGCGCATCTGAAGTATGTCGGGATGACGGTACAGGGCATTATCATCCACGACAACTTTAGCGTCGGCAGCAAAGATATGATCATCGGAAGTCTTGAAAACAGGATTAATCTCAAAGAGAGTGGCGTCAGAGTCGATAAAAGCCTTGTACAGGGATGGCACGAAGTTCATCATCTCCTTGAGTGCCTTGCCTTTCAATCCAAGGTTAAATGCGATTTTCCTGCACTGAAAGCCGCTGACACCAATACCGGGCTCGATCTCTTCCTTGAAGATCTGATCAGGCGTTTCGGCTGCCACCTGCTCGATGTCCATACCACCACGCGGTGAGTAAAGTATCATGAATTTTCCGGTTATCCTGTTGAGAAGTATGCTCATATAAAACTCCTCAATCGCCGATATGCCAGGGTAATAGATATTCTGTTCGACGAGCACTTTACTGACTTTTTTACCCTGTGGACTTGTTTGAGGTGTGACCAGCATCATGCCTATAAGATGCCGTGCATGTTCTTTTACTTCATCAAAGGAGCCGGCAATGCGGATGCCGCCGCCTTTACCCCTGCCGCCGGCATGTATCTGAGCTTTGATAGCCCATTTGTCGGAGCCGGTCTTTTCCCTGATGATCCATGCGGCATCAACGGCCTGGTCGGGAGAATAAGCCACCATGCCTTCGGGGACGTTAACGCCGTATTTTTTTAAAATCGATTTTGCCTGATATTCGTGTAAATTCATTCTTCAGTGATAATTGATCTTTATGTGGTCAAAAGTAAGAGAAATTCAACGAAATTCATTTAAATTATTAAAAATTCATTGATATCTTTGATTCCAGATATTTGATCTATGATAACGGCAAGCAACATCCATAAATCCTTTGGCAACCTGAAGGTGCTGAAAGGTATAAATCTCGCCATCACCAAAGGCGAAATCGTTTCTATTGTCGGGGCATCGGGTGCCGGGAAAACCACGCTGCTTCAAATTATCGGCACACTGGATAAGCCCGACATGGGCAGCGTTGAGATCGACCGCATGGATGTGGGCAAATTTTCAGAAAAAGAGATAGCCGTTTTCAGAAATAAGCATATAGGCTTTATATTCCAGTTCCATCATCTCCTTCCTGAGTTCACAGCACTCGAAAACACCTGTATACCGGCGTTTATCGCGAATGTCCCGCGGAGGGTAGCGGAAGAAAAGGCCAGAGAGATACTCGGATTTCTGGATCTGGGCGCCAGGCTGGATCATAAGCCGTCGGAGCTCTCCGGTGGCGAGCAGCAGCGTGTTGCTGTTGCCAGGGCTTTGATCAATGATCCGTCGGTCATACTTGCCGATGAGCCCTCCGGCAATCTTGACTCGGAGAATGCCAGGGAATTACATAAACTCTTTTTCACGCTTCGAGACAGGTTTAACCAGACATTTATTATCGTCACCCACAATGCCGAATTTGCCGGCATGGCCGACAGGAAGCTGCTGATAAAGGATGGAGTGATTATCCAATAGTAATTACTTCATCCCGAATGGGTAGATGATCTTCCAGTCGTTCTTCATGTCTACAACTGTCCAACCTTTTGCATGTGCCTCGTCGAGTGCCTTGTCAAGCCGACCGTAAGAGGACGTACGATCGTATGCCCACTCGCGCACTGAATCGGTATGGTGGATTATAAGCGCAAAACTCGCGCCACTGCCGGCGGTCGTCCACTGGAACATTTGCAGGTCGCCGTCGGAGTTACCAAAAGCAGCTATAGGACGGCGGCCGATATACTGGTTGATGCCGACAGGTTTGCCCTCATTGTCATCTATGAAGCTGAACTCAGGCAATTGTATTAGCACGGGATTGCCGTTGCGCAACTCAAACTTGATCCTGAAGCTGGTGCCAATGACCTGTTCGGGGGGTATACCATAGACCCTTTCCGTCCAGGGGCGCATAAATTCAACACCGCCGCCTGACACGATGTATGTCTTGAAACCATTGGCACGCAGGTAAGCGAGCAGTTCGAGCATAGGCTGAAAGATCATTTCCGTGTAAAGCCGGCCGGTCTTCGGATGTTTCGCTGTAACCAACCATTCGCTGACGATTTGTGCGAATTCCTCCGTGGTATAGTTGGCGTTCGAAGCCATGATGATCTCGTTCAAAGCATTTCCTCCGCCAGCGAAAACTGTCATAAGGTCGTCCTCCAGCACAGCTTTGAATGGCTGTTTATTCTTCCATTCGGGGTGCTGCGGCGCAAGCGCTTTGATCCGGTCGAACGTGAAAGTATACTGGAAATATATCGGCTGCTCAGACCACAGTGTGCCATCATTATCAAAGGTGGCAATACGCTCGGCAGGCGGCACAAAGTTCGGTGAACCTTCCCTGGTCACTTGTTCGACGAAGGTGACAATGGCTTTCTTATGTTCGGTATTATTCCAGGATGGCAAGGGATCGGCGACAAAGGCTACTGGATAGCCGACTTTCTTTTTACTGCTATCATTGTTCTTGCAACTGGTGTTAATAATTAATACAAATCCCATTAATATTAATGGGTAAATCCAGGTTCTGATTTTTATATTCATCATATTATTATTAAAAAATTACAAATGTTTACTTTACTACCGAAATTTTATAGCATTCCCTGAATTTATTCATTGTAATATAAACGTAATAAATGCCCGTATTGAATGAAGAAATGTCCATATTAAAGGTATTACCGGTATTTACCGATAGTGATTTAATATTACTGCCGTAAGCATTGTAAACTTCCACTTTTGCTGTATTATTTTTGTCAAAAAAATCTATATGAACCACTTTGTTTGCAGGGTTTGGATAAATTACAGCAGCTTTACCGGCTGATATTTCAGGTAACCCGGATTGGTTTTTAGAAAAAATAACGCTGTATGTATTTGATGTAATATCATCTTCAGCTACAACAACAGCTGTAGCAGTGCGTTCGGCAACCGATCCTGAAAGGTTGGATGCCTGGGTAACCTGAACCGTGGCATTCGGATCAGATAAGGTAACGCTGATCGTAGGAGGAATAACAGTAGTATCTGCTAATAAAACGGTATAATTGTATTGCGTAGAAGAAAATACCGGATTTAAAATACCCCCGGAAGTATTAAGATTTATAAGATCAGCATTATCAGACAAAGGGTTGGGATTATTTATTGTGACCACACTGCCATTACTGGGGTTCCATAAAACAATATTTGCGGGTAGTGAGCAGGGAGGGTCATTGATTCCAACCTGACCTACATTAATGACATTTTCGAGTTTAATGACCCGTATTTCAATTTTTTCTTTAGAAACGCACACCAACTGAAACCCGGGCATTTTTTCCTGGTTGCGCGTCCATTTAAAAGCAGCATCGGGTGAATAATGTGTAAATAAAGGACATTGTGGTGCGCCCCAGCTACCATCTCCAATATAAACAATCCCGCAACTGTCGTTCCGGATAAAACCATTATCACTTGCAGTACCAGATGATGTCAGAATAGGCCACGTCACTTTAATAACGTGGGCGTGCGCTTCGGCAACCAATTTTACCTTATAGGTCTGGAAAAGTGATGCCCAACAGTTTATCATTGTGGTATCAACCGGAAAGCATCCGTGAGGAGCAAAAGGATAGTGGTATTGGGCAAATTTCCAGTAGGGTTCGTTAATATTACCCGTGTGTAATTGCAAATCGTTCTCGAGCCAGCTTCGCTGGGTGCTGTCGCAAGAAGATGTATAATTGGTGCTGTTGAATCCAAGATCGGTATTTAGCGTATATATTCTGAGTAATTTACCGGCAATGCTCAGAGAATAATATGAATTGGCATTGGGAATATCAAACATGTTATATAAATCATCGGGAGCTTCATGATTTCCTAATGTGGGTACAAGCGCAAAAAGCCGTCCCTCGGGTGTTATAGTAAGCTGCCAGTCGTCAAACCAGTCGTCCCAATCGGGTATAATGGCTCCAAGGAGAACATAATCACCACTAAAAGCAACAAAGTCAGGGCTTATTTTTGAAATCAATCTGTTTGCATCTTGTCGCCAGGGCCTGCATAATAGTGAATCAGGTTCGCCAGCCATTGCCGTTCTACTGTCGCCACCGGAAATAAAGGTAACCGGAGAATTGGCATTGTCGGGCAATGTTTTAAAGCACATGCGGGCACTTATTCCCTGGTCGTCGCGAACAACAAAGTAATAAACAGTATTTGGAGTAAGCTGCGTAAGCCTTGCAAACTGATGGTTCAAACCATAGTAATTGAGTACTGTCCGGTCAATTCCATGAGATAGCGGGTAGCTTAAGTAATTGGTACCGAAATCGATAGTACCATAATAAACCTGAGTATTTGTGGATATTGCGCTATCACACCAGCCAATGACTATGGTGGTAGCCGGATCGTCGCGATACGAAAGGCGGTAATACCGGGTTCCTGCAAAAAGATTATTACAATAAACAAGACTTAAAATAATGCAGCAAAGAAAATAATGTTTCATTTTAACTTGATTTAAAGGATGAAAATCAAATAGTAAATTATAAAAGACCCTTTTCACAGCAAAGATGAATATAGTTACTAAGTTACGGGTGTTCAGTAGTTCTGAATCTTAGCCTGCATTTCCGGAGTCAACTGTTTTACAAGTTCTGCATTGTATGCACCGGAAGGCAAATAAGGTTCCTGAATGTTGAATAACTGATAAGATGCCACAGCATATGAACGCGATAACGCGGGCAAAGACCCCGGATTGGCTATTGGATCAACGTCGGTAGCAAAGATTGAAATAGTATTGTCGCTGTTCCGAACGATATCGAAGGTGCGGAACTGTTGAGGGAAATCCTTTAATGATGGAGTTTCAACCTCCCAGAAACCAAGCTCAGGATGGGTTGGATCAGTTGATGGTTGTACCGTAACTGCATTTATATGACGATGTCCTGAGATCCACAGGATGAGATTCGGGTGGTTATGAAGAGTGTCAATCAATTGCTGTTCTGTAATTAGAGCGTCAGTGTTCCACAATCCAGGTCCAAGTCCTATTGGTACATGAGCAGCTATGATCATAAGCTTACCTTCAGCCTGACCCTTATCAAGTTCACCTATAAGCCAGTTAAAACGATCCCAATCAAGAGAGCTATGCGCATAGCCACCAATATTGGGATCACTGTCCTGCTGGGTATCATCGAGAACAATGACCTTAACAGGCAGGCCCATCTTTGGTTCAAACGCATAGCAGGCAAAGCCTGTGTTTGCATTGGATTGACTGAATCCATGCCCTATCGGATTTGAAGATGTATTAAAAAATTCGTTAATCCACTCATCTCTCCTGAGCGAACGGCGGTCCGGATCGGCTGCAAGCACTTGCGGAGGTGTTTGGAAATTTGCGGTAGCACCCACGCCTATAATGTCACCGTAAGGCGTCCGTCCGTCAATTGATCCCATGTAAAAACCTCTGCCATCAAGTCCGGTCAGAGGATTGTCTAAATTTATGATATCCAACCCGGTATAATTTGGCCGAAAGTTATCGGTCACAGGGTATGAACCCTTCCAGAAATGATCGTGATTGCCGAGCGTCTGAAACCAGGGAATCGACTTATCAAGCCCTTCCGCCTGATATGGATCCTGATAATCATTATTCGGCCCGGGGATCGGATCATCCTTGACACCGGAATCGGGATTTATTGACTTGCCGTCAAGAACATTGATGAACCATCTTAATTCATTGTACTGCGTGTTGTCGCAATCATCACCAAGGGAGATGCCAAAATCAAACTGACTTTGCTTATTCAGGACGTTTATCGTTTGCACTGCAGCATTGAGCATCTGTGTTGTCAATAGCATAGACGCTGAATATCCTGAGGGACTACCACCTCCCTTGTATGAGTAACAGATGGCTGAAGTGGGTGTTTCTTTGTCGCAAAGATGAATGTCGGACATGGTAAAGAAACGCAAAAGGCTTGAAGCTTTTGTAACCGATGTGCCGGTATATCCGGTTGGCATAATATCCAACCTTTTTTGATAAGGTATTCCTTGACCATATTGCCAGCCACCATAACCATATTCCGTGTATTTTGCTATTTCGAAAGGATAAATTAGTGGCGGAAATGGAGAAATGGTATTCGGGATTATTGTTCTGTCAAGTGTTGTGTAACCCCTGGTGTCTATAGGATTGCCATGGTCATCATCTTTGCTGCAACTATTTGTAATCAATAAAGCAAATCCCATTAGCGGGTAAATCCAGGTTCTGATTTGGGTTTTCATGTTGATTCCCGTTTATTGTATTATAAATTTCCTTATCGCAATTCCTTTGTCAGTTATTGCTTTCATTATATAAACCCCGTCTGGTAAATTAACCAGATCAATTGTCATTTTTTTGCCCGCGTTTTGAATTGTTTTAATTATCTGCCCTTCGATGGTCAAAAGTTCCATCATGGCTTTTTGATTGCATTCAATGGTAAGCTTATCTTTGGCGGGATTGGGAAAGATTGAGATTTTCAATGTATTGCTTAACTCATTCACGCCATAAATTGCACTACAGCTTCGCATCGGACGACTTACCGTCACAAATGCCGGATCAACTGTTATAATGCGGTAAGAACGGTTAAATGAGGCAGCCGTTTGGACATACCGGGTACCATTGGGCCAGTTTTCCCCAATTGTATCTCCCTTTCTGTTTGCAACCACATTTTGATGTTCATGGCCGTTCAGGACCACATCCACATGATTTGAATCGCAGATATTCAGGAAATTGGTCCTGTTATTCAGGATTGAGTTATCAGTTGTATCTGAGATTTCACCGGTATATGGCGTACCATCAGAGTTTGTACCGGCGGCATTTACTGCAGGATGATGGAAGACAATAATTTTTCTTTTGTTGCTGTTCATTATCAATGTGTTTCTGAGCCAGGTGCATTGTTCATTGGAGAATCCGGTTCCTTCGATATTTGCCGGATCGGGAGGATTTCCATAGGGGCCGTCATGGCCTGAACGGAGAAACACAATCGCTGCAAAATCGGCTGTGATTACATAATCTGTATCAACAGTGATATATTTCGTATAATACGGAAGATTACCAGTTGATATTGGCTCTCCATTTGGTTCGAATCCCACCCAATAATCATGATTTCCGGGGGTGAAATAGATAGGAATTGTCTGGGCAGAATCAATAAAATAGTCGCCAATGCCCGGGTTAGTGAGTGTTGGTGGAAACAAAAACTGTGTAAGCGTAGGATACATGCCTTCAGGTTCCTGGTTACCTACATCGGAAATATCCCCGCTTGCTATGACAAATGCGGGTTTTGGATCAAGGGTGTCAAATTCTTTGATGGCGCATTGGAAGTATTGTGCATTGAAGTCACTATTTGGGACAATGGTGTCGGAGATGTGCAGGTCAGAAATAGCAACAAAAGTGAACTGAGCGAAAGAGCTCAATGTTGCAGCACAGACTGTTACGAAAATTATAATTTGTCTTTTCATTGTAATAAATGTTCGCTCTGTTGTTTAGAGCTCGTTTATAAACTCAGTAAAACCTTTCATTATGTTGATTAACAATCAAATATGGATATTTGATCAAAAAAGCAAGTTACATTCCTTTATATTGTGAAGTGTTATATATTTTTCGAAAAAAATTATATAATTCACACATTTAATAGCAAAATCTTTCCGACACCCAAGAGATCAGAAAAATAATTACTTGTATACCGGTGTCCCATAGTTCTGTATTTTAGCTTGCATTTCAGGGCTCAATTGTTTGACAAGCTCTGCATTGTACGAAAAATTAGTCATTGGAAGCTTGAATATCTGTTGAGCGGCGACAGCATAAGAACGCGATTTCGCCGCAAACGACCCGTCTTTGACTGCCGGATCAACGTCGGTCGCAAAGATTGAAACAGTATTGTCGCTGTTGCGGACGATCTCAAACGTGCGGAACTGCTGAGGGAACTCCCTTAATGATGAGGTTTCAATCTCCCAGAAGCCGCTTTCAGGATGGGCGGCATCAGGTGATTTTAATGCAGTAATTGTATGGAGATGACGATGTCCGGCGATCCACAGGATGAGATTCGGATATGTATGAAGTTTGGCAATCAGTTTGGCTTCAAAGGCCGGGTTCCAAGCCATCATGGATGGAACCTTTTCGACGCCTATCGGTTCGTGCGCAGCGATAATCATAAGATTGCCTTCGGCTTGACCTTTATCAAGTTCGCTGATTAACCAGTTATAACGTTCATCATCAAGTTCTCCATGTCCATAGCCGAAAGAGCCCTTTCCAAAGCCGAGAGCATCGGGATCGTTGGGATCGTCGTTACTTTGGGTATCGTCTATCACAATGACCTTAATCGGTATATCCGACTTCGGTTCGAAAGTATAGTTGGCGAATCCATTTGCTGTGTCTGCTTGATTGAACCCATGTCCTTTGGGATTTGAAGATGTATTAAAAAATTCGCTTATCCACTCCTTTTTCGAAAGTGAACGGCGGTTAGGATCGGCTGCGAGCACCTTCGGGGGACTTGTGAAGTCCGCGACGGGTCCCGCGCCGATAACGTCGCCATAGAGCGTCCGGCCGTTGATTGATCCCATATAGAAACCACGGCTGTCTACGCCGAGAGGATCGATGAACGGATTGCCTAAGTTGAGCATATTCTCTCCGATGAGACTCTTTCGGATATAATCATTCGGTGGCAGGAAGCCCATCCAGAAATGATCGTGGTTGCCGAGCGCCTGATACCAGGGAATCGTCTTATCAAGCCCCACCGCCTTGTATTCATCCTGATAATCATTATTAGGTCCTGGGATAGGATCATCCTTGTCACCGGAATCGGGGTTTATATTCTTGCCGTCAAGGACATCGATATACCATCTTAGCTCGTTATACTGAGTTGCGTTGCAAACATCGCCCAGAGAGATGCCGAAATCAAACGGATTTTTTTTGTGAAGGGCGTTAACCGTCTGGACGGCTGCGTCGAGGACATGAGTTGTATATAACATAATCGGCGAATATCCTGAAATCAGACCGCCTTTGTAGCCAAAAAAGATTGCCTGAGCAGGAGATTCCTTGTCACTGATATGGATGTCGGTCATGGCAAAGAAATTCAAAAGTTTTGCAGTATTTGTGACCGATGTATTTGTATATGCAAGTGGCATAATATCCAGTCTTTTCTCATAACCAAGCCCCATGCCGAATTGCCAAACGCCATAACCATACTCAGCAAATTTAGAAATCTCAGTAGGAAGAATCTTAGGCGCTGTAGAAGGCACGGGATCAGGAACAATTGTCCTTTCGACTGTTGTAAGAACTGTAGAATCTATTGGATAGCTCGCTTGCTGTGTAGCGCTATCATTGTTCTTGCAACTATTGCTAAGAATTAATACAAATCCCATTACTACTAATGGGTAAAGCCAAATTCTGTTTTTCTTTTTCATGTATTTTTTTAAAAAGTTAATAATCCTTAATACCTTAATAATTCATAAAATTTGACAATCACAACACAGTTGTACATTTCAGAATATCCGATAAAAACATTATTTTTTACAAAACAGATATTATTATCTCTGTCTAAATCAAATGATTTGGAATCAGATTGCTTCAAAGATAATCAAACTTAGACAGATATCCAAATATTAAAATAGATGAAATATTAAATTGGCATATAACTGATTATATTGCAGATGATACTGAGAGTTGATTGAATTTAAGTTTCGTTCCAGCCAGTGCGAAACGGGGAATTTGACCAGAATAATACGACAAGATGAATCAAACAAATTCATTTTTTTTTCGTTTATCATAAAATGTATATCCGGGCAATTTATCTTTGCACCTTATTTAAATTTTATAATCGCTTAAATTTGATGAATATCCGTCAGAATTTTGTTTTACTCATCTATTTAAAAAATCATTTCATCAAATTTTTATACACTTACCTGCTGGTAATCATCTTAAATGGAGTTCCACTCCTATTGTATGCACAGGGAGTGACAAACCAGAATGATTCCATCTTTCGCGAAACTGTGCGAAGAGCTGATCAGTATTATCAGGAGGAAAAATACTCTGAGGCTCTGTTCGATTATGAATCGGCATCAAAAATCAAACAGGATGACGCTTACATCAATGAAAAGATTCATAATCTTAAAAAACTCCTTGACGAACAAAAGACAAAAAACATTCTTTTCGAGGCGGCCATAACATCGGCGGAGCAGTGGTTTAAAGCCGGAGACTACAAAAAAGCCAGAATCGAGTTCCTGAATGCACTGAAGATCGATCCCAAAGCTCAGTATCCGAAAGACAGGCTGGCTCAGATCAGCAAGATATGGACTGATCCGGAAGTTGAAGCCGCCTATGCCGCAGCTATCCGGCAGGCTGATGGTTTATATGCCGTAAAAAACTATTTCGATGCCAAGGTCGAATATATGAATGCCAGCGACCTGAAGCCACATGAACAATACCCGCTCGACCGCATCATGCAGATCAATGAGATTCTTGCCAGCCAGCGCAGCATACAGGAGGCTTATGATAAGCTCATTGCAAAAGCTGATAGCCTTTTTAACAAAAAAACTTACTATGACGCCAAAACAACCTATGGCGATGCCAATATTAAGAAACCTGATGAAGATTATCCAAAAAACAAGATCAAAGAAATAGATAATATCCTGGCATCTCTTCAAAGCCAAAAATCAGAATATGATAAAATCATCACCATTGCTGACAATTTTTATATTGAACAACAGTATGATAAAGCTAAAATTGAGTACCTGAAAGCTTCCAGCTTAAAATCTGGTGAACGGTATCCACAGAACATGATTGGCAAGATTGATCCGCTGATCGCCGAGATGAAAGCGATACAAAAGGAATATGACATCACCATTTTAAGTGCTGATAAATATCTGACGAGTAAGGATTATCAGAATGCGCTTACAGCCTATCAAAAAGCAATTGGGTTGAAGCCCGGCGAGGTCTATCCCAAAAACAAGGCAGATGAGATCACCAGGATTCTTGCTGATGCGAAAACTACGGAAGATTCTTATTTACGTGCCATAGCGTCCGGTGATAGCCTGCTACAGGTGCAGAAATATGATCAGGCTAAAACGACTTATCAGAATGCATCCGCCATTAAATCAGGCGAAACTTATCCAAAGGAAAAGATAAAAGAGATTGAAAGCATCCTGGCTGATATTCAAACACGCGAAAAAGCTTATACCGATGCCATCAACAGGGCTGATGACCTGTTAAATAAAAAGGAGTATGATAACGCGCGAAATGATTATCAGGAAGCCTTGATCATCAAACCTGGTGAAAAATACCCATCTGACCAAATCTCCCTAATCAATAGAAATGTCAGCGATCTGGCTTCACAGCAGAAATCATATAACGAGGCGATTTCTGCCGCTGATTTATATCATACACTGAAGAATTATACAAAAGCGCTGGAATTTTACAATAAGGCCCTTACGTTCAAACCCGGCGAAACTTATCCGGAAGGCAGGATAAGTGAAATAAACCAGATACTGGCAAGTGAGCAATCCCTTAATAAGGCTTACGATAATGCAATTGCTGCTGCTGACAATTATTTTAAGGCAGCCAAATATCCCGAGGCAATGACAGAATACCAGAATGCTTTATCATTAAAGCCCGGGGAGGCTTATCCAAAGACCAAGCTTGCCGAAGCTGAAAAAATCATCGCTGACAAGGATGCCGAGCAAAAGGCTTATGACAAATCCGTACTTGACGGTGACACTTATTTCAGCAGTGGCGATTATACGAAGGCGAAGCTCGCTTACCAGGAGGCATTGCGGATCAAGCCGGAAGAAAACTACCCACAGATAAAGCTGAATAATATTAATGAGCTGGTCGGCATTCTGAAAAACCAAGAGGAAGCTTACACAAAAGCTATTGCGAATGGCGACAGGTCGCTCGGTTTAAAGGAATATGAACAGGCCAGAAGTGAATATAGCAAAGCAGTGCAGCTTAAGCCTGAAGAGAAATATCCAAGGGATAAGGTCAGTGAGATTGACAAGATCCTTGCCGGGATTAAAGCACAGCAGGACGCTTATTATTCCGCCATCAGGGAGAGTGATGACCTGTTTACCAGGAAGGATTATGAATTGGCGAAAACACGGTATGTGGATGCCAGTGGAATAAAACCTGCAGAGCAGTATCCCAAGGACAAGGTCGCTGAAATAAATAAAATCCTTGCCGACATGCGGCTCAGGCAGGATTCGTATGACCGCGCTATCACACAGGGAGACAATTTATTTAAGGCAGGCAATTATACCGAAGCTTTAAGATTATATCAGGAAGCCATGAAAATAAAGCCGGAGGAGAAGTATCCCAAAGAAAAAATAGACGAAATCGGATTGATCCTTAAAAATAATGAAGTCCAGGCTGCTTATGAATTGGCTATCACTAAGGGAGATAAATATTACAATGATAAAAATTATCAGGAATCTTTAAATTCTTTCAGGGAGGCTTCTGCGATAAAACCCGATGAGCAATACCCGAAAGAAAAAATCAGCGAACTCATCAAAATACTGGCTGATCAAAAAATATCGGATGCAAACTACAAGAACGTCGTAGCTGCCGGAACCATTTATTATAATAGCCAGGACTATGAGAATGCCCTGTTGAAATTTAAAGAAGCATTTAGTATCAAACCTTCCGAGACCTACCCCAAAAACATGATTTATGACATTGAGGATATCCTGAATAAAATAAAAGCCAATCAGCAGGGCTATGATAATGCCATTGCCATTGCGGATCAGCTTTATAACTCCAAAAGTTACGACGGTGCCCTGATCAAATATCAGGAAGCGCTCAAATTCAAACCTGAAGAGTCCTACCCTGCTTCAAAAATCACCGAGATCACAAAGCTGCTTGGCGATTACAAAAACTATGTAGCCAACGCAGATGAGGCATTCAAAGTTAAGAATTACACTGGTGCCCTGGCGGATTATAAAAACGCACTTTCAATAAAACCACAGGAGACATATCCTGCACAAAAAATATCGGATATAGAGATCATTCTGGCCAATGTAAACAAAGAAGAAGCCTACAGGACGGCCATAGCCACGGCAGATGATTTCTATAACAGGAAGAATTTTGAAAATGCTCTTCCGGCTTATAAAAAGGCACTTGAGATAAAGCCTCTTGAAAAATATCCTTCCGACAGAGTGAGCGAGCTGACCAAGCTTCTTGCTGAACTTGAATTAAAGAAAAAGGCCTACCAGCAGGCTATTGCCGATGGTGACAGGTTTTTTGGGTCACAGGAGTATGAAAAGGCTTTGACTCCTTTTCAAAATGCCCTGAATATCTTCCCGGATGAGCAGTATCCGGCATCCAAGCTGGAGGAGATACGAATTATTCTTGCCGATCTCAGTAAACAGAAAGCGTACAATGATGCCATAGTAAAAGCCGATAATTTCTTCCAGTCGAAGGATTATGATAACGCGCGGACAACATACCAAAATGCCTTGAATATAAAGCCCGAGGAGCCATATCCCCAGGAAAAGATAAACGAGATCAATACGATTCTTTCGATGAATGAAAAAGCCCGACAGGAGGCTTATGACAAAGCCATTGCTCAGGGCGATGCATATTTTGGGCAGGAGGATTATAAAAATGCCAAGGTGCAGTACCAAAATGCCATAGGTATTAAGCCTGAGGAGACATATCCCAAAGACAAATTGAAGGAAGTGGAAGCCATCCTCCTGGCCAGGGAGATGGCTCTTAAGGAGGCCTACACAAAAGCCATTGCCAGGGCTGATAACCTGTATAACCAGAAAATTCTTGATGAAGCCCTCACTGCTTATGAAGAAGCTTTGAATATTAAGTCTGATGAGGCATACCCGATGAATCAGATCAGGAATATCAGGAGATACCTTGAGGAACATGCCATTGTTGATATCACCAAGACAAGTGTCATCATAAAAAACAATACAGAGATCAAATATGACTTCACACCTGTAGATATCCGGTTACGAAAGAATAATTATATCATGATAAAAGCGCGCAGTGCCGGCGATGCGGTTCCAAGGCTTTACCTGAGTTATGGTCTGAGCACACAGAAAACCGGAGGGGTGGTTCTTAAGTTTATTCGCAAAGGCGATATTACGGATTATATCATCCGTGTGAGTGCACAGGATCCCTGGTACCGGAACGATAACAGCTGGCTAAACCTTTATGCCGAAGGTGGTGACATTGAGGTTACTTCCATCCAGATATCCCAGGGCGATTAAGCTTTAGATGACCTCACCCCCCGTCCCCCTCTCCTGGAGGAGGGGGGGCAAGGAGGTGAGGTGACTTGGTTAAATTCACCGTAGCTTGTTGCGAAATTTGAGTCATTGCTTACCCCTGGATTTATAGCTTTTATTTGACTTTAAACACAGTGATTTCCGGCAAAATACCGATTCTGCCAGGATAGCCTATATTACCAAGACCACGGTTGACATAAAGATATTGCTCCTGACCTGCTCCGTTGGTCGTTGAATATATACCTGCCCAGTATTTATACACCCATTGCACCGGACTCCATCTCAGATGCTTTGTTTCAATTCCAAACTGAAAGCCATGGGTATGACCTGACATGGTAATCTGCAGTTCGGGGTATTCCTTTGATATGATATACTCCCAATGGCTTGGGTCGTGTGACAAAAGGATATTTAACGGTTGCAGTTCCATGTTTTCCAATGCTTTGTGCATGTCGGCCCGTTTGGGGAAACGGTCGAGGCTGCCCCAATTGTCGACGCCAATGACTGCCATCCGTGCGCTATCCTTTTCAATGATCACGTGTTCATTCCGCAACAGACGCCAGCCTATTCGATTGTAAAGATCGACCAGGTCCTGCAGGTTCTTTTCCTTTTCTTCCGGTGTTCGCCATCCAACATAATCTCCATAATCATGGTTTCCGAGAATCGCAAAAACACCATATGGAGCCTGTAGTCGTTCAAGAATGGGTTCGAACGGATATGCCTCATCCGTGATATTATTTACCAGATCACCGGTAAAAAATACTATATCAGGTTTAAGGCTGTTGACCATATTGACGACCCTGCGTAGACTCTTTGCAGAACACCAGCTTCCCAGGTGCAGGTCGGAAATCTGCACAATCTTTAGTCCTTTATAAACTGAAGGCAAATTTTTGATTGTAATTTCCTGATTCCTAATCTTAAAGTCATGTACCCAAAAAACCATGCCGGAAATAAACATACACAAGATGAAGACTCCCAGCCACCATGCAAGGCTTTGAACATGCCTATTGCGGGGTATCTTCCTGGCCAACGTAGGATTATTCCCCGACAGAAGAATTTTAAATCCATCGAAAGATCTTCTTACCACTCTCCACAGGTCAGCCAGAAAGAGTAAAACCACGGGTAAAAGCTTTGATACATAAATGATAAGTATTGTGCCAATTAAGTAAGATGCAAAACTGCTGATGAGTTCCTTTTGCCCTATGAAGAATGTCAGCATTAGATAACCAACGAGAACAAAAAGAGGTAACCAGTAAAGAAAAGATGAAATTTTTCGCAGTGGTTGACGGATTTTACGAATACGTTTTCTTGCTGAGCTCCAGAAATAAAGGTCTATGGCTGCCAGGAACAGGAAACCAGGATAATATGAGGCTGTCTTGGGGAATACTTTCAGCAGCAGAAGGTAAAATCCTGCCAGGAGCATCAATGTAATAATCAGGTAATAGATGAGCCGTTTTTTCATCAAAGAACTGATTACCTGCCTGATATTATATAATTCACAAGACCTTTGGCGTCAAATATTCCTCTTAGTTTCTCAGGCAATGGAGCGAAGTGGAATGTCTTCGTACCGACAGTCACTGTACCACTGGTGAAATCTATATCAACCTTATCGCCGTGTTTATAAGCATCCACTGCCTCAGGCAGGATAATGATTGGCAATCCCTGATTAACAGAAGAGCGATAAAAAATCCTGTTGACTGATTTGCATATCACAGCTTTAATTCCGGCAAATGCCAGGCCAACAGATGGATGTTCCCGTGAGCTGCCGCAGCCAAAGTTGGCACCGGCAATAATGATGTCGCCCTGTTTCACCTGTTCAGCAAACCGGTCATCAAAGCCCTTGAAAAGGTGCGGCATGATCTTGTCGGGTTCCGAGCTCAACACGTTATAAGTCAGGTTGCCTGCAAACATCTGGTCGGTGTTCAGGTTATCCACGTCGGCATAATTCCAGGAGCCATTGGAAAAACGATCTTCTCCGGGTGCAATGACGACTGTTTTGCTTTGTTCCACCGACCGTGGGAATTTATCGTTTGTAATGATATTGCGAGGGTCGGTGATTTCGCCATTCAAAGCTGAGATAGTGACCGTGGCAGGAGATGCCAGGTATATGGCCGAATTGGGATTTCCCATGCGTCCCTTGAAATTGCGATTGGCTGTTGATATTATGGTATACCCGTCAGCAGGTATCCCCTGCCCTGTTCCCAGGCAAGGGCCGCAGGAGGCGGAAAGGACATTAGCACCGGCTTTTATGAATTTCTTAATCAGCCCCTCCTCCATGGCCTGAAGATAAATTTCCTTTGATGCCGGAATAATGAGGAACTGTAATCCAGCGGGGACTTTCCTGCCATTGAGCATGCGGGCAGCTTCACGCAGGTCCTCAATGCGGCCATTGGTGCATGTACCTATGAGCGCCTCATGTATTTTTGTGCCACGCACTTCCGATACGGCTTTTACATTATCTACATGATGCGGAGCAGCTACAACAGGATAGACATCTCCAAGATTGATGGTCATCTCCTTTTTATAATGAGCATCGCTGTCAGCCCATATTCCGGCAGTTTTTCTGCCAATCCATTGCTGCAGAACTTCATCACAAGGGAAGACAGCATTTTTTGCACCCATTTCCGATGCCAGGTTGGCGAGCACCATGCGGTCGGCGATAGTCAGCGTTAATACGCCTTCACCATGGAATTCGACCGACAGGTAGTCGGCACCGCTGGAACCAATCATACCGATGATCCATAAGGCAACATCCTTAGCATAAACACCCTTAGAAAGTTTCCCTTTAAGAGTTATTTTCAGTGATTCGGGTACTCTGAACCACGTTTCACCCTGTTTCCACAATCCGGCCGTTTCGGTGCGGTCGATGCCAGCGGCAAAAGCGTTGAATGCACCCGCTGTAGATGTATGGCTGTCGCTGCCCACGATGATCATGCCGGGGCGGGCATAAAGCGACATCAGCTGGTGGCATATACCGTCGCCGACATCATGAAATTTTTTCACCCCCTGCTCTGCGGCTATATCGCGGATACGCTGGTAATCATTGGCCAGTTTAGAACTGGCCGGCGGCGCATTGTGATCAAGGATGAAAAGTAACTGACCAGGGTAGGCGACTTTTGTCCCGCCCATTTTCTGAAACGTTTTTTCAATGCTGGCCGTATTATCATGCGACATAACAATGTCGGGTTTCTTAAAAACAATGACACCTGCACCGGCGCCAAGCATTTTTTCGGCAAATGTCAGTCCTGCCATAATATTCATATTTTAATTTAATATTCAAGATTTAAGTTGGGTCGTAAAATTAAATAAAAAAAACTCATCATAACCTTGCTTTTACTATTTTAGCCAGATATCAAATAATACATTAGCCATGAGAAAGTATTCCATTTTTCTAATTATCCTGCTCTGTATTTCATGTGTACATAATTACACTGAAAACGTGATCAATCTGAACACTGACTGGCGATTCAGCACAGGCGACAATCTTGAGTATGCTAATCAGGCTTTCGATGATTCAGCATGGAAAACAATAAAAGTTGATAAGATTTGGGAAGAACAGGGTTATGATCCCTATGATGGTTATGCCTGGTTCAGGCTTAAGGTAGTGATCCCATCGGAACTTAAGAAAAACTCTTTCCTGAAGGATAGTCTCAGGATCTTTCTTGGTAAGATAAACAACTTTGACCAGACCTTTCTGAACGGTAAGATTATCGGTATTAATGGTAAGACAGTGGCAGAGGATTGTGTTATCGATACATCTTTTCTGCTTGCACCGACTAATTTATGGGACTATCCCCGCAGATACGCTTTATCAGTTGATGATCCGCGTATCAGGTGGGATCAGGAAAATGTAATTACTGTACGTGTTTATGATCAGGGCGGCCAGGGAGGCTTGTATACCGGAAATCAGTGCATCAGCATGGTGAACATTAAGGAATACCTGGTTTTCGATAACAGTTACAGCCCGTTTATTTTTGATGAAAAGGGCGTAGGTAAATCATACAGCATAAAAAACACTTCCAAGACACTGATCCTGGATGGTGATCTCAGCATAACAGCAGTAAACAAGGTGACACAGGAGGAAATATATAAAATGGAAGAAGAAGTGACACTCCAGCCTCTCACGTCCCGTGATTTCAAGGTTAATCTGCCCAGGACGGATCAGTCGGCTCTTATCACATACCGGTTTGATTTTGAAGATGCCGGCACATTCCTCGAGTACAAGGAAGAAACACCATATATTCTGACACCGGAGTCGCCGCCTTCACCACGTATAAACGGGGCCAGGATAACAGCAGCACGGCCGGGTCATCCGTTTCTTTTTACCATCCCGGCAACCGGAGAACGACCCATGACTTTCGAAGCCTCCGGTCTGCCCGAAGGTCTCACACTTGATGGAGCCACCGGGCTAATTACAGGTACTGTTTATAAGAGTGGCGAATATCAGATTATAATAAAAGCTAAAAATAGTCAGGGAGAAGACAGCAAGGAGCTACGTATTGTGATTGGCGACCTGATAGCCCTCACTCCACCAATGGGCTGGAATAGTTGGAACTGCTGGGGCTTATCAGTCGACGAAGGAAAAGTACTTACAAGTGCAAAGACATATATCGAAAAAGGCCTCGTCAATCATGGGTGGACATACATTAATATTGATGACGGATGGGAAATATCAAAGGATAGAGAACCCAAACGTGATCCTAAAGGAAACATCCTAACCAATGAAAAGTTCCCTGACATGAAAAGGCTCGGTGACAGCCTTCATGCTTTGGGTTTAAAGTTCGGAATATATAGTTCTCCAGGCCCATTGACCTGTGGCGGATATACGGCCACATACCAGCATGAACAGCAGGATGCCAACTCCTTTGCTTCCTGGGGTGTGGACTACCTGAAATATGACTGGTGTTCCTATGATGGTATTGCCAAAGACACTTCACTGCCGGAACGCAAGAAACCCTATTTTGTCATGCGTGATGCTCTTGACAAGGTTGACAGGGATATTGTTTACAGTCTGTGCCAGTATGGAATGAGCAATGTGTGGGAATGGGGTGCTGAGGTTGGCGGCAACCTGTGGCGCACTACAGGCGATATTACCGACACATGGGAAAGCTTGAGTGAAATAGGCTTCGGTCAGGTTGAAAATGGACCTTTTGCCGGTCCGGGGCGGTGGAATGATCCTGACATGCTTGTTGTCGGCTGGGTTGGCTGGGGACCAAACCTCCATCCTACCAAACTTACACCTGATGAACAATATACACACATCTCTCTTTGGTGTCTTTTGTCAGCCCCGTTATTAATCGGCTGCGACATGCAACGGTTGGATGCCTTCACGCTTAATCTTCTCACTAATGATGAAGTGCTGGCCATTGACCAGGATCCATTGGGGAAACAAGCCACGCCGGTCATCAAGGAAGGAGACATCCAGGTGTGGGTTAAAAAACTTGAAAATGGCAACAGTGCAATAGGTATTTTCAACCTCGGCGAAAAAACTGAGACTTACATGCTAAACCTGAAAAAAACAGGCATTGAAGGAAATGTTAAAGTGCGAGATCTCTGGCGACAAAAGGACATTGGTGAAATCATGGATATATTTGAAGCCCATGTGCCGTCACATGGTGTTGTTTTGGTTAAGGTTAAAAAAGAGGGATGACATCTCTGGGGAGATGTCATCCCTCTTTCCCTTTTTCTGTTAATAAACTCATCATATATATTTGGATAGATACAAAAAAAAAATTCATACTTTTGACCCTTCATTTTTTCAAAAATTGTCATTGTTATATTTAACTCATGGAAAGTCAATCACTTGTATTATTCTTTATAACAGCAGTCTTCCTCGTCGGAGCTGCCGTGGTTTTTTCAAGTTTAGTACCCCGTAAATCTTATAATCCTCAGAAATTCGAACCTTATGAATGCGGGATTCCGACCATTGGCGGAGCCTGGCTCCAGTATACAGTGGGATATTACCTGTTTGCTATCCTTTTCCTTATTTTCGATGTCGAAACTGTCTTCGTCTATCCCTGGGCTGTGATCATGCATCAGGCCGGACTTGTTGGCTTTATTGAAATTCTGATATTCTTCTTTATTTTAGGTCTTGGGCTTTTATATGCCTGGAAAAAACATGCTTTGAAATGGGAATAAGAAAGAAAAAAGATCCATTTTATATTAATGATTACCCGATCAGTGAGGAATATGCCGGAGGCGGTATTATCCTGGCCCAGCTGGATGCCCTTATAAACTGGGGAAGATCCAATTCGGTATGGCCGCTGACTTTTGGCACACGGTGTTGTGCCATAGAAATGATGGCTACGGGAGCATCACGGCATGACTTTGCTCGCTTCGGCTTTGAAGTGGCACGGGCTACACCGCGTCAGGCTGATGTGATCATCATATCAGGTTCTATCGTTTATAAAATGGCTCCTGTTCTCAAACGCCTTTATGATCAGATGGCAGAGCCAAAATATGTCATCGCTATGGGGGCATGCGCTATTTCCGGAGGGCCTTTCTTTTATAACTCCTATTCCGTCGTTAAGGGTGCTGACCACGTCATTCCTGTTGATGTTTATATTCCGGGATGCCCACCTCGTCCTGAAGCCTTATTATTTGGACTCATGCAACTTCAGAAAAAAATTAGACGTGAAAGAAATTTTGGCAAGAAAAAGATAGTAAGCAATGAGTGAATGAGTGGTTGAAGTGTTTAGAAGTCAATAATTATCATTATTGTCAGTTAAAAAATATTTTTGATGACCAACGAAGCACTAAAAGCAAAGATTATTACTATGTTGCCGGAAGCAGAGGTCACAATCGGCAAACAATACCTTGAAGTTGTCATACCCGCAGAAAAATTGCGGCAATTTGCCAGAGCTCTTAAAGAGTCGGAGGAAACATCCTTTGATTATCTCATTTGCCTTACTGGAATTGATTTCCCCGAGAACATGATGGTGTACTATCATCTGGAATCATACAAACATAAACATATCATGGTGCTCAAGACGAAGACCCATGACCGTCAGGATCCTGTGCTGGATACCGTATGCGATATATGGCGTACCGCCGAGTTCCATGAACGTGAGGTATATGACCTGCTGGGGGTTAAATTTAATGGCCACCCTGACCTGCGCCGCCTCTTCCTCGATGAAGGATGGGGATTCCCTTTGCGAAAAGATTATATGGATGAAATCAGAATAGTGGAGCGTTAGCCTATGACTACACCCGATGAAATAAAAACCCAGGAATACCTGATAAACATGGGACCACAGCACCCGTCGACACATGGTGTGCTGAGGCTCCTGCTTAAACTGGAAGGCGAGATTGTGCACAATGTGGAACCTCATATCGGCTACATCCACAGCGGCATTGAGAAGATGTGTGAATCACTCGCCTATCCCCAGATTGTCCATTTGACTGATCGTATGGATTACCTGTCGGCACATATGAATAATGAGGCTGTATGCCTGTGTGTTGAAAATGCAATGGGCATAGAAGTTCCCGACAGGGTCAGGTATATCCGCACCATTATGGCCGAGTTACAGCGTCTGGCTTCACACCAGCTCTGGTGGTGCGTCATGGGAATGGACCTGGGAGCATTGACGACATTTTTTTATGGACTACGTGACAGGGAAAAAGTTCTTGACATCTTCGAAGAGACCTGTGGCGCCAGGTTAACAGTGAATTACAGCGTACCGGGTGGGGTGATGTTCGACATCCATCCCAACTTCCAGAAACGCGTTAAGGATTTTATCATCTACTTCAAAAAGAAGCTGCCGGAATATGACCAGCTTCTCACAGGGAATGTAATTTTCAAAGAGAGAACCAAAAACATTGGGATATTATCCCTCGAAGATGCCATCTCCTATGGTGTCACCGGCCCCTCAGGACGCGCATCCGGATTCGCATGTGATGTAAGAAAGCATCATCCATACAGCGCCTATCCCTTGGTGCAGTTTAACGAAGCCCTTGACACTGCCGGCGACACCTTTGCCCGCTACAGGGTGAGGATAACTGAAATGTGGGAATCCCTGTCCATAATTGAGCAACTCATCGATAACATCCCCGGAGGCGACTATGCCATTAAGATGAAAGGTGTCATCAAACTACCCGAGGGTGAATTTTATCAGAGAGTGGAGGCGGCAAGAGGGGAATTTGGTGTGTTCATCATCAGCGATGGAAAGAAGAATCCTTACAGGCTTAAATTCCGGTCACCGGGTTTCTCCAATCTTTCAGCATTGAATGTCATTGCCAAGGGCTGGAAGATTGCCGACCTGGTAGCCATTATGTCGACACTTGACCTTGTAATTCCAGATATTGACCGATAAAAGAACCCTATTCTATGGTGTTTGATATATATGATTTTTCATCACTTACCGAGGCCATTCACAAAGGCCTGAGTGCACACATGTCACCGGTTGCCACGCAGGCCATTGAATGGGTCATTATCGGTGTCACCGTTATCCTGTTTGTTGCCTTATTCGGATTATTCCTTGTTTATGCTGAGAGGAAGGTCTGTGCTTTTTTCCAGAACAGGTTAGGCCCTATGCGTGTCGGGCCATGGGGACTGTTACAGACCATTGCCGACTTCATCAAGCTGCTGATGAAAGAGCTTATCCAGCCTGCAAAAGCTGACAAGTTCCTTTACAATTTGGCTCCATTTATCGTCATTATTGTACCTTTTCTTACAATTTCCGTCATTCCTTTTGCAAAAGGTTTACAAGCTTTTGATTTCGACATCGGGGTATTTTTTGTGACGTCTGTGTCGGCTGTGGGAGTCATCGGTGTTCTTTTGGCCGGATGGTCAAGCAATAATAAATATTCTCTTATCGGTGCGATGCGCAGTGGCGCCCAAATCGTCAGCTATGAGCTTTCTGTCGGACTGTCGATCATTACCATTGCTATTCTTGCCGGTTCGCTTCAGGTATCACAGATCGTTGAGGGCCAGCAGGCGACCTGGTTTATTTTCAAAGGCCATATTCCGGCAGTCATCGCTTTTTTCGTCTTCGTCATTGCCGGGACAGCAGAAACAAACCGCGGACCTTTTGACCTGGCAGAAGCTGAATCGGAACTCACAGCAGGCTTCCACACTGAATATTCAGGCATAAAATTCGCCTTTTTCTTTTTGGCAGAATATGTTAACCTGTTCATCGTAGCAGCAATAGCCACTACAGTATTCCTTGGGGCATGGATGCCATTCCACTTTGGGCACTTTGAGGGATTCAACCGTATAATGGATTTCATCCCGCCTATTTTCTGGTTCTTCGGTAAAGTCCTGGCGGTCATTTTTCTCATCATGTGGTTTAAATGGACATTCCCCAGGCTTAGGATCGACCAGATACTAGCACTGGAATGGAAATTCCTGCTACCTATTAACCTTGTGAACATCCTGATCATGGCGTTCATCGTTTTGAAAGGTTGGCATTTTTAAATATCGTTATCCGAACCTATGAAAGCATTATATAAATATATCCTATCCATCATCAAAGGCATCTGGACTCTTGTGCAAGGGATGCAAGTTACAGGTCATTATATCATCAGGCCAAAAACCATTGTTACACAACAGTACCCGGAAAACCGTGATAAATTGAAGATGTTCGATCGTTTCCGCGGTGAAGTGGTTATGCCTCACAATGAATATAATGAGCATAGTTGTACTGGCTGTGGTATCTGTGAAATCAATTGCCCTAATGGCTCCATTGAAATTATTTCAAAGACCATCGTTTTACCCGACGGAAAGAAAAAACGGATTATCGACAAGCACATCTATCATCTTAGCATGTGCACGATGTGCAATCTATGCATAAAAAACTGCCCGTCGGAGGCTATCGTTATGGCGCAGACATTCGAACATGCTGTTTGGGACAGGTCCAAACTCACTAAGGTTCTCAACAAATCCGGTTCGAAGATTATGGAAGGTGTCAAAGAATAAAAAAGAGACTACGAAATGAATAGTAAAGTCATGTTTTTTGTATTTGCAGGTATCATCCTGATATTCTCAGTGATGACTGTGGTAAGCCGGCGGATATTACGGTCAGCGGTATATCTTCTGTTCGTGCTGCTTGCCACTGCAGGTTTGTATTTTATGCTGAATTTTAATTTTCTTGCTGCGGTGCAGCTTACCGTTTATGCCGGCGGTATCGTGGTGCTGATCATCTTCTCCATTCTTCTTACCAGCCATATCAGCGAACGGGCGCCCATGGCCGGTGCCAGACGGTCACTTTTCTCAGCCCTCGCCGTCATCATTGGCGCCATTCTTACTCTTACCACTATTTTCAGATTTACTTTCGTTCCATCATCCGAGCCTGCCATCGGCAGTGATATCAAGACTATTGGCACGAAACTTATCTCATACGGTGAAGGCGGCTATGCCCTTCCATTTGAAGTGATATCGGTATTGCTGCTTGCTGCTATGATCGGGGCTATCATTGTTGCCAGAAAAGAAACCAAATGATCTAAATTATATATACTATGACTCAGGGGATTCCTCTATATTATTTTCTGACTATCAGCACACTGATGTTTTTTATCGGGATTTATGGCTTCCTGACCAGGAAAAACCTGATCACCATGCTCATGTCTGTTGAATTGATACTTAATTCCGTGAACATCAATTTTGTGGCATTCAACAAGTATCTGTATCCCGATAAATTACAAGGACACTTTTTCAGTCTTATCGTCATTGCCATTGCAGCCGCCGAGGCCGCTGTGGCTATAGCCATCATCATCAATATCTACCGGAATTTCCGATCGATTGATGTGGAGAAGGTGGATGAAATGAAGTTTTAATCAATGATCAATGAACAATGATCAATGATCAGTAAAGGAATTTAAAATAGAACAATAGAAATTTAGCGATATGATCAACTTTTCTTATACTATTCTGATCCCGCTGATACCCTTCCTGGTTTTTATATTTACAGGGCTGACGGGGCACAAATTCAAGCCGCTGGTCTCCGGGATCATAGGAACCATAGGATTATTTATCTCAGCCATGCTGTCATATGTTACGGCTTTCTTCTATTTTTTTCAAACGGATAAGGTCGAGGGCACTTTCCAGACCATTATAGCATTCAAAACGGTATGGTTACGGCTGACCGAACGGCTGCATATTGACCTTGGCGTTTTACTGGATCCTATTTCGGTGATGATGCTTGTCGTCATCACTACTGTATCGCTCATGGTGCATATTTACAGTCTGGGTTACATGAAGGGAGATCGTGGCTTTGCCAGGTTTTTCTCCTTCCTGTCACTTTTTAGTTTCTCCATGCTGGGATTGGTCATTGCCACCAACTTATTCCAGATGTATATTTTCTGGGAGCTTGTCGGCATTTCATCATATCTCCTGATCGGTTATTATTATGATAGGCCATTGGCAGTAGCCGCATCAAAAAAAGCATTTATCGTCACACGTTTTGCCGACCTGGGCTTTCTGATCGGTATATTGATTCTATCCTTTACGACAGGCACACTTGATTTTCTTAACCTGACTGATCCAAAGGGTTCATGCCTGATAATGGGTAGCGGGATAGCATTCATGGGATTATCGACCATGACCTGGTCGATGATTTTTGTCTTCATGGGTGGTGCCGGTAAATCGGCCATGTTCCCGTTGCACATTTGGTTACCTGATGCCATGGAAGGCCCCACGCCTGTTTCTGCGTTGATACATGCTGCCACCATGGTTGTTGCAGGCGTTTATCTCGTCGCACGTATGTTCCCCATTTATGCGCTGGCAGCCACACCGGCACTTGACCTTGTCGCCTATGTGGGGGCATTTACTTCACTGTTTGCTGCAGTCATTGCCTGCACCCAGACCGATATCAAACGTGTGCTGGCCTATTCTACAATCTCACAAATCGGCTACATGATGCTCGCCTTAGGGGTATCGGGATATGGTGGTCATGATGGCCTGGGCTATATGGCATCCATGTTCCACCTTTTCACCCATGCATTCTTCAAAGCCCTGCTGTTTCTTTGCGCCGGCGCTGTGATACACGCCGTCCACGTCAATGATATGGCTGATATGGGAAATCTGCGAAAGCATCTCCCAATAACGCACCTTACATTTTTGATTGCCTGCCTTACAATTGCAGGAATACCACCACTAGCAGGATTTTTCAGTAAAGATGAAATACTTACGGCAGCTTTTCTCCATAATAAATTCCTTTTCGTTATCGAATATCTTGTCGCTGGCATAACGGCATTTTATATGTTCAGGCTTTATTACAGCATCTTCTGGGGGAAAGAGACACATTATCACCAAACACCTCATGAAGCGCCGAGGGTTATGACTATCCCACTCATCTTCCTGGCCATCGGCTCGGTGTTTGCAGGTTTTATCCCTTTCAGCAGCCTGGTCACATCCGACAGCAAGCCATTTGAATCACATATTGAATGGGGTGTGGCCATTCCATCTATACTTATCGGACTGATAGGGATTGCCATTGCCACCGTCATGTACCGGAAGACAAATGACCTGCCCGACAGAGTGGCGGCAACCCTGAAACATTTTTACAAGTGGAGCTATAATAAGTTTTATTTTGATGAGATCTATCTCTTTGTCACCAGGAAGATTATTTTCAGATATATTTCCCGTCCTGTGGCCTGGTTTGACAGGCACGTGGTTGATGGCACCATGAATGGAATAGCCTGGGCGACACAATTTACCTCGGTGCAGATCAAAGGTCTGCAATCAGGTCAGTTGCAACAATATGCCTTTGTTTTTGTCACAGGAGCACTGCTTCTGGTGCTGATTTTTGCTTTTTTTGTAAAATAAATAAGTGATAGCTAATGGATTTCCTGAGTTTATTTGTACTGGTTCCGATCCTGACCATCATCGCGATTACTTTCACGAAGGATTTTAAAGGCACGCGTCTCGTCAGTGCGACAGGGATGAGCATTCAGCTGTTACTGGCTGCAGTGCTGGTTATCCGTTACCTTATGGAACGGCATGCCGGCAACACGGCACAGTGGCTCTTCACGGCTGATCACCTGTGGTTTAAAAGCCTTAACATCCATTATGCCATAGGCATCGATGGCATATCCGTGGCCATGGTCGCTTTGACTGCTATGGTGGTTTTTGCCGGTATTTTCGCATCATGGGAGGTCGATATCCTGCCGCGTGAATTTTTTATATCCCTTATCCTGCTCTCATCAGGGGTCTTCGGTTTCTTCATTTCACTCGACATGTTCACTATGTTCCTTTTCTATGAACTGGCTGTGATACCGATGTATCTTTTAATCGGGATATGGGGATCGGGCCCCAAGGAATATTCTGCTATGAAGCTGACACTGATGCTGATGGGAGGATCAGCGTTATTGCTTGTCGGGTTATTGGGACTCTATTTCCATTCTGCACCTGATGGTGGCCAGCTAACCTTTAACCTGACCGAAATAGCCAAAGTGAACATACCGTTGGCTGCACAGCGGTTTTTCTTCCCATTCACATTCATTGGATTCGGTGTTCTGGGCGCCCTATTTCCGCTGCATACATGGTCGCCAGATGGTCATTCCTCGGCGCCAACCGCAGTGTCGATGCTCCATGCCGGTGTGCTGATGAAGCTGGGAGGCTATGGTTGTTTCCGTATCGCCATGTACCTCATGCCGGAAGCTGCCCACGAGATGGCATGGATATTCATCATCCTCACCACCATCAGTGTGGTTTATGGTGCATTCGGAGCCGTTGTCCAGAAAGACCTGAAATATATCAACGCCTATTCTTCGGTGAGTCATTGTGGACTTGTGTTGTTTGCCCTGCTGATGATGAACCAGACAGCCATGAACGGCGCCATCATACAGATGGTCTCCCACGGCTTGATGACAGCCCTTTTCTTTGCCCTGATAGGCATGATATACTCCAGAACACACACTCGTATCATTGATGAAATGGGCGGTTTAATGAAAGTCATTCCTTTCCTGTCGGTAGTTTATGTCATCGCCGGTCTCGCCTCACTAGGCCTACCGGGATTTAGCGGATTTGTGGCTGAAGTGACCATTTTCGTTGGTGCCTTTCAGCATACCGATACGTTTCACCGGGTGGTAACGATCCTTGCCACGACATCAATTGTCATCACAGCCGTATATATCCTGCGTGTCATAGGCATCCTTCTGCTTGGTCCAATAAAGAATGATCATTACCTGCACATAGGCGATGCTCACTGGTACGAGCGGCTCTCTACAGTCACACTTGTCGCCGGCATCACTGCCATTGGTCTGATGCCGCTGCTGCTGTCGGATATGATCAACTTCAGCATGAAACCCATTATTGATAAGATACTAGCTTTGCCCGTTACAGGAATCTTTTAAATAAAATTTAAAAAGTAAAAATTAAAAATTATAAGCATTTTACGATATAACCTAATTTATGAACATACACGATTTTTTGACCATGCGAAATGAACTGCTGCTGACAATTGTGGCGGTCATCGTTTTGGTCACCGATCTGAATCTTAAAAAGGATAAAAAGATCACAATTATCCCTGTTGCCATAGGATTATTTTTCATCACCCTGATCATCGGTTATCTTCCTGTTCCGACAGGCATTCTCTTTGGCGGTATGTTTCGCAGCAATACCCTGACAATTTTGATGAAGAACATCCTGAACATCGGATTGTTCATCGTTATGCTGCAATCGGTCACATGGCTTAAAAGAGAAGAGAACAGGGAAAAGATCAGTGAATTTTTCCTTTTGCTTATCTCCACGCTGATAGGGATGAATTTCATGATCTCGTCGGGTGATTTTCTGATGTTCTATCTTGGCCTTGAGTTGGCAACTATACCCATGGCGGCGCTTGCAGCGTTCGTGCATCACCAGACACGGTCAGCCGAAGCCGGCATCAAATTGATCCTTTCCTCTGCCCTTTCTTCCGGAATTCTGCTTTTTGGATTATCTATGATTTACGGGACAACCGGATCTATATTCTTCACTGAAGTTGCAGCTGCTTATACAAAAGCGCCTCTTCAGGTGCTGGCATTCATCTTTTTCTTCACCGGGATGGCTTTCAAAATATCGCTTGTGCCATTCCACCTGTGGACTGCCGACGTTTACGAGGGAGCTCCGGTCAATGTCACCTCCTATCTCTCAGTGGTTTCAAAAGGAGCCGCCTCATTCATCTTTATCATCGTCCTTTATACAGTTTTCAGTTCCATTACATTCATCTGGAAGGATGTCGTGTATATCATCTCCATTCTGACAATGACCATCGGTAACCTTTTTGCCTTACGGCAGAAGAACCTCAAACGTTTTCTCGCCTTTTCATCCATAGCGCAGGCAGGTTTCATCCTTCTCGGTATTGTAGCCGGATCAAAACTCGGGATGACGTCGGTGATTTATTTTGTTCTTGTTTACATTTTTTCAAACCTTGGTGCTTTTGGCGTTGTGTCGGCCATCTCGGCTGTGACTGATAAAGAAACCATGGATGATTATAACGGATTGTATCATACCAATCCCAAACTGAGCCTGCTGATGACTCTGTCACTGTTCTCACTGGCAGGCATCCCTCCTGTCGCCGGGTTCTTTGGGAAATTTTTCCTTTTCACATCTGCAGCATCAGCAGGATATTACTGGTTGGTGTTCATTGCGGTTCTTAATGCTACCGTATCACTCTACTATTATTTACTTATCGTTAAGGCAATGTTTATCAACAGGAATGAATCTCCGATAGCCTATATTAAAAGCGATATCTCCACCCGCTTCGGGCTGATAATATGCACCATCGGTATTGTGGCACTGGGATTTTACAGTGAAATCTATGAGATCATCACCAACCTGAGTTTCGGAATTAACTAGTCGTAAAATTTTTAAATTATGGCTCTCACTAAAGGCAAACATATTGTAGAAGAGATCGATGGCATCCGTTGCAGCATTGTTGAAAAGGGAGCTGATCCTGACCGGATAGCCTTTCTTAAAGACATCCTTGAATACAATAAATTTGAAGTGCATGTACAGGAAGAAATAAAGGATAATGTGGATTCCCCTGCGACGTTCATTTTAGGTGTGACGGATATCGTTTTTAATCCGGTCATCGCCGTATATGAAATGAGCCTGCGCACAAGAGACGGAAAGAGAGTTACAGCTTCCTTCTGGAAGCAATGGACCACAAAAACTGACAGCCGCTACTGGGCTTTCCGGAAGCCTAAAGCTTAAAAACTCAGATACAAATAGCCCAATAATAGCGTGCGTCTGCGATGCATTCGAAAGAATTGCGCGCTTCAAACGCACTGAAACCGGCCACGCGTTCGGAAGACTTGTCCCGTAAAAGTGGGACGCGCGCCAGCTGGGGTTCATACCTTTGTTACCTGTAAAAGTTACCTTATAGATATAGAATTATTAAATTTGTTTAAATTTACTGAGTGCACTGATAAGTGAAAGATAATTACGTCCGTATACATACACGTTAGTACCTATTGAAAAAAATCGTATTTTTGTTCAGGGACATATAATGAACACAGAAGTTACAAATATCATTATCAATACATTACGGGATTATAATCCTGTAATGATTGGTATTTTTGGTTCTTATGCCAGGAATGAAAACACAAATTTAAGTGATATTGATATTCTTGTGAAGTTCAAATCTACACTCTCGCTTCTCCAATTAGTTCACGTTGAGAAATTAATCTCTCAAAAACTGGGTATTAGAGTTGACATTGTGACAGAAGGTGCGATCAGGAATGAAATTATTAAAGAAAATATCAAGAGGGATCTGCAAATTATTTATCAATGAAGAACGATCAGGTATACCTTGACCATATTCTTGAGGCAATAGGTAAAATTGTAAGCTCATTCATGATTATTTGGATGTAGATTTGGATGTCGTTTGGAAAACTGTCGAAGTTGATCTTCCTCTCCTTAAAGAGATGATATCTGACATTTAGTGTAACAAAGGGATGACATCTCCGTGCCGGAGATGTCATCCCTTTGTTACTTCGCTGCTTCGCGCTCATAACGCACTCAATCCTTGAGGCAGCGGACAGAGAACCCGTACCCCTCGCTGCTGCCGTACCGGTAAACGTTGGCGAAGTAGTCGCCGCTCAGGCCCCGGAACCATGCGCCGTAGGTAATGGGCTGCGACGAAGACCAGAAGTAACCGAAGTAGCCAAGGTTGCCGAAGATACCACCGTTGATGCGGATGCCCCCCGGAAGACCTGTAAACCCACTCTCGTTAGTAGCACCGGTATTTGGTGAATACCAATGAGTATATCCCGTTTCTTTTAGATTGCCACCTGCATCAAATCCACGCCACCCCGCATTATTCCAGATTGGATCTCCTACTCCGTACTGGCTATCAACAGTGCCTTCAATGACCTTCCATTCATCATCTGTCGGTATATGCCACCCATTGGGACAAATGCCCTGTGCGCCCTGCGTTGTATCATACTGCATCGCCTCATCCCATTGGTATAAACCTCCATAGGTTGCGCAGTTTGCAGGATTGTTGTTATGACAATATTTCTCAATGGTACCATTATTAGCTTGATTGTTGCTGCCATTGATCATAGTCCCAACATTCAGGTTCTCGGCCATCCAGCACTGATCGCCTATCTGAACTGTGCCATAGGTTTTATCGTCCCTGACATCAGTAAGTTGCCCTCCGCATTCAAAGTCCAGGTTAGGATCCTGTCCATAGGAAACCCACTCAACACCATTGAAGAAATTGATGCAATGGCAATCCAGATTATAGATCATTAGACCTTCGGCGGGATTTTCAATATCATCCCGTTCTGTTGTGGTCATTCGCGGGGGAAGGTAGCCTTGTGTCGAGCTTGTCACATCCAATATGGCAGATGAATCGGGCTCACTGGTACCGATACCCACCTGGCCTTCTTCGTAATATACTGATGACTGGTTCTTTCTCCACATGGATGTATCGCCTGTTTTCTCAGAATATAATGCATAGGGTACCGAAAGAAGCTGAGTGATCCCCATCAATATATAATCCATTCCGGCCGTTGTATCCACTTCCATTTTCAAGAAATAAGCGTCAGAACCCCAGTCAATAGCAGAAAAACTTCCGGAAACGACCGTTCCGCCACCAATGGCAATATTGATCATTCCAAAGGAATTAGTAGAGTCAGAATGGGTTTCCACATAAATAGCCGTTCCCGTGGCGCTTCCCTTAAGAATGCTTATTCTCAAACTTGTCAGCTGATTACTGACAGGCAAACCCAGTGAATCGCGGATGATTGCCTGGTAGTTAATGGATTGCGGCGCTTGTCCAAATGAAATCACTATTGATACAAGGACAATTAAGATTACTTGTATAATTCTTTTCATGATTGAGTGAATTTAATTATTCAAAAAATTCATCATGAAATGTACAACATTTTTTTATCTAAAAAAATTTTAAAATAAAAAATATTGTATCTTAGTCGTTCTTAATTTACAATTCCCAATATTTATGCAAGACAAAACAACAAGCAGGAAGATGCTAGCGATAAGAAGAACCGGAGCATTTCTGTTTTTCTTTTTTTGCATAGTATCAATTTCTTTGGCCCAGGTTCGGACCATTTCCGGTACTGTAACTGCCTCCGACACGAAGGAAACCCTTCCCGGAGCAACCATCATGATTAAAGGCACCACTATTGGTACCAGCACAAATCTGGATGGCAGGTATACTATAAAAGTTGAGTCGCCTCAGGCTATGTTGGTATTCTCTTTCATAGGCTATATTACTCAGGAGGTTCAGGCCGGTACTCAAACCGTCATCAATGTAATCCTTGAACAAGAAAAGATAGCCCTGGAAGAGGTTGTCGTAATTGGCTACGGGTCGGTGAAAAAAAGTGATCTGACCGGTGCAGTGAGCAGCATTAAAGGCAATGACATCACAAAAATTACGGTTGCCAATCCCGTCGAAGTTTTGTCGGGTAAAGTCACAGGTGTGCAGGTGATGAACACTTCAGGTGCGCCAGGAGCATCGCCGGCAGTCAGAATCAGGGGCATCGGGACCTTCAATAATTCATCGCCCATTTATGTCGTCGACGGCGTAATTCTCGATGATATCTCATTCCTGAACCCTGCTGATATTGCCTCTATGGAAGTTTTAAAAGATGCCTCTGCCACAGCCATTTATGGATCGCGCGGAGCTAATGGGGTGATTCTCGTCACTACAAAATCCGGTAAAATCGGCGAAGTAAAAACCACCTTCAACTTTACGGGTGAATATGGTCTGCAAAGCCTGGCAAAAAAAATAAAGCTTTTAAATGGCCGTGATTTTGCCATCATTTCAAACGAAATAAAATCCGGCAGTTACAACAATGTCGATGCAGTGCCAAACACCGACTGGCAGGACCTGGTTTTCCACACTTCTCCCCTCTTTAATTTCCAGCTCTCAGCGTCCGGCGCCACCACCTCTATGCAGTACTATCTTAGCCTCGGTTATTTTGGACAGGAAGGCATCATCGACAAATCCAATTACCAGAAAATAACATTAAATTTTAATAATACATATCATTTATCGAAGTTCGCCAGGGTTGGGACTACCATATCTCTAACACCCTTCAAGCAGGAAGTTGCGCCAAATGTCACCTACCAGGTTTACCGTGCCCAGCCATTACTGGTGCCATATTACCCTGATGGAAGTTATGCTGTCGTGTATAATGTTGGCAATCCTCTTGCCGACCTCTCATATTCCAATAATTTTAACAAAGGATTAAGAGGTGTAGGAAATATTTTTGTCGAAATAGATTTCCTGAAAGCCTTCACATTTAAATCCAGTTTCGGCGTTGACGCAGGGTATTACAAAAGTGTCAGCTTCACGCCAGCTTATACAATATATAATCCCGACGGCACTGAATCAATGCAAAAAAATGTTCTCAGCGATCTGAATAAAAATAATAGCGATCTTCTCACATGGCTCTGGGAAAACACATTAAAATATAAAAAAGATTTCGGTAAACATTCGGTCGATGCTCTGATTGGTTACACCATGCAGAATACTTCATCGGAAGAAATGCGCGTGCAAGGAGCTAACATACTTCGTGATGCGTCAAGCTTCTGGTATATTAATCCATCCTATATCTATGATCCGGCAAATAATGTAAATACCGTTAATAATATTTTCAATGGAGTGGACCCCAACCAATACTACTCTATGATTTCCTATCTCTTCAGGGTGAATTACACATACAATAATAGATACATTCTGACTGCCACATTCCGTCGCGACGGCTCATCCAAATTCAGCAAAGACAACAGATATTCCAATTTCCCCTCATTTGCAGCAGGATGGAACATTTCACAGGAAAAATTTATGGAGAATATTAATTTTATCAACAAACTGAAGATAAGAGCCAGCTGGGGAAAAATTGGCAATGAAAAAATCACGTATTATGACCGGTATTCCAGGGTGCAATCCAATCTGATCACTATTTTTGGAATAGATGCAGCTCCCAATCCTGCGGCATCGTATGCTGTGAATGGCAATCCAAACCTGAGGTGGGAAGTGTCAAAACAAACCGATATTGGTCTGGAGATCGGTGTTTTAAACAACCGACTTACAGCTGAAATAGACTACTACGACAGGGTGACAGATGACATCCTGGTACAATTATCCACTCCAGGCTATTTTGGAAATGGAGCCGGTCAAAAAGTGCGATTTAATGCTGCTTCTATCCTGAACAGGGGTATTGAATTCAATATGAACTGGAAAGACCAGATCGGTTCTGTCAAATATAACATCGGATTCCTTGGTTCCAGCCTCCATAATGAGGTACTGAGCATTGGAGGTAATAGCGGCATCGATTCAACGCTGATTGGCGGTTACCTGGGCAACGGCATTCCTGTCACTTTAAGCAGAGTTGGTTTGCCTATCGGCGCTTTTTACGGATATCAGACCGACGGCATCTTCCAGTCGGAAACAGAAATGGAGTCATACCCCCATGACGGGCAGGCAGGTGTCGGCGATCTCCGCTTTGTCGATATGAATAATGACGGCGTCATTAATGGCAAAGACAGAACATATATCGGCTCCCCTGTACCCAAATTCATTTTTGGATTCAATGCCGACCTGGAATGGAAGGGAATAGATTTCTCCTTTAGCATCCAGGGCCAAACGGGCAATAAAATATTCAATGGCAAAGAGGTCGTCCGCCCTGATCCCTATAACTTCGAGCAGCATGTGATGGACAGATGGATCGGCCCCGGCACCAGCAACACCGAACCACGGCCGTCTTTCGGAGGATACAACTATACACCGTCCGATAAGTTTATCCAGGATGGATCCTATATCAGAATACGAAATGTAATTCTGGGATATACTCTGCCATCATCTATTAGTGAAAAAATTTATATGCATAAATTCCGGGTTTATATAAAAGCCGACAACCTTTATACATTTACGAAATATACAGGTTATACGCCCGAAATTGGAAGCTTCGATGTGCTATCAAACGGGATAGATTATGGCATCTACCCGGTTACTGCTGTTTATTCATTTGGCATCAACTTAACCTTTTAATGATAATGAAATCGTTAAATAAACAATATTTACTGATACCGGCACTGACATTCTTGCTGGTATTACCGGGATGCGAAAAGTTCCTGGAAAAAGAGCCCCAGGGTGAGTTAACGCAGGAGTCATACCCCACTACGCAGGCGGATGCGCTATTAGCCACCAATGCTGCGTATGCCTCCTTACGGGAATGGTTTTACCATTCCGGAGGGTATCCTATCCTCGATATCATGTCGGATGATGCCAGGAAGGGGAGTAATCCCAATGATCAGCTGTCGTATGTCGGACCGTATGATAATTTCACCATCACACCTACCCAGGATGGTCTCGACAGATGGTGGAGCGCCCTGTATGAAGGTATAAAACGTGCTAATGTGGTCATTGAAAAAGTACCATTGATTCAAATGGATGCTGATCTACAGAACAGGTACCTGGCCGAAGCCCGATTCGTCAGGGGGCTTATTTATTTTGACCTTGTCAGGGCATGGGGTGGTGTGCCGCTGGTCACAACATTGACACCGCCGTTGAAATTATCGCGTGCTTCACAGGAGGAAATTTATAACCTCATTGTCCAGGATCTCCTCTACGCCATTGATATTCTGCCTGAAAAAAGCGAATATGCAGCAACCGATATGGGCAGGGCGACTAAGGGAGCAGCAAAAGCTCTGCTGGCTAAGGTGTATCTCTTTCGGCATGACTTTGTCAATGCTGAAAAATATGCTCTGGAGGTGATCACTTCCAACGAGTATGGGCTGGAACCTGTTTTCGTCAATGCCAACAGTGTTGACGGCAACAATGGAATTGAATCCGTTTTTGAAATCGGCGCTCTGCAGTTGGAGGGCACAGAAAATGGCGGTGATCAGTATGCTAACACGCAGGGAGTGAGAGGAACGCCCAACCGTGGATGGGGATTCAACAGACCTTCCATCAATTTACGGAATTCCTTCGAAGCAGGTGACCCGCGGTACAAGGGCACTGTCATTAACCTGGGCGATACCCTGGACGGTGTTGTCATACTTGGAGACGGCACTACCCCGGATGTGACTTATGATGAACAGAACAATATCATAGAAATAGAATGCTACAACCGGAAAGTATGGGTGCCGGGGAATAATACCATCACACAGTGGGGCCATCACCGCCGCGTGATACGTTATGCCGATGTATTGCTTATGGCTGCCGAAGCACTCAATGAAAATAATAAGCCCACCGAAGCGTTAGTATACTTGAATATGGTAAGGGCACGTGCCCGCCAGGGGAATAATTTCATTTTACCGGATATCACAGTCACCAATCAAACTCAGCTTAAAGACCTGATATTGAATGAACGACGGCTTGAACTCGCCATGGAAGGACATCGGTTCTGGGATCTCGTGCGGACAGGAAAAGCCTCTGCAGTGCTGGGGCCTCTCGGTTTTATTACCGGCAAACATGAACTCCTGCCCATACCACAGAACGAAATCGATATCTCGCAGGGGACATTGACTCAAAATCCAAATTGGTAATAATTTCACATAATGTTTAACCTTAAATTTATAAAAAGTATGAAAAAGAAAATTGTGTTATTCAGTTCATTAATTATAGCACTGGTGCTCCTGATCGGAGTAAACAGCTGTAAAAAAGATGAGACCGTCACCTTTGCGCTCTCATCATTAAAAAGTGGGATCATTGACATGAATTCAGCCACTCCGCCGAGCAATGTACCTACAAATCCGACAATCGAGGCAGTGTTTTCGCTCGATGTAGATGCTACTACTGCAAATGCTACTAAGATCACATTGGAACAGGATTATGATGCCACAGCTATTAACCTGACTATTACCGTATCCGGTGCCAAGATCACAATAGTTCCAGACCAATCCCTTGGAAATGGCGCCCTTTATAAGCTAAGCTTTAAAGCAGGCATCAAGGCAACAGACGGACAAAGCCTGCCGGCTTTTGACAGAACCTTTACAACCGAAGGAACCTTCGTTCCTGCCGGTGTGTATGCTTACTGGAATTTCAACGATACCCCCAATGAACAGGTTGCTGGCACCGCTCCTATTGGAAATGTGAACCTCACTTATGCTGACTCTTATACAGCAACTGCAGGAAAATGTGCAAGGTTTGACGGCACCACTACAATCGTTGAATTTGCCAATGGCGACCTGCTGATGAATACCGCCGACTTTACATTGTCGTTCTGGGTCAAGGCAGTGTCGGCCGGCCATGTTGACGCCGGTGGTAACCCGAAAGGACATTTTGTAATGGGACTTGGCGCTTTCCATGGCTTCCAGTTCGAAATTACCGCCGACTACTCATGGTGCAAGCTGGCAGCACAATATGAGCTGGCTGACGGCACCACTGCAGCCGAAGACCTGTGGTTTCCCGGTGATGGGCAGACATGGGAAAATGGCGGCTGGCAGGGATGGACATTCTGTAAAGACCTCACCGCCTCTGGTGGCGTCGCTGCTCTTATCAAAGATACATGGGCTCATGTCGTCTGCACATACGAAAGTGCTACCAGGCTCGCTACCATGTATATCAACGGCGAAAAGATGAAACAGTTCGACTTTAACCTCTGGCCCGATGGCGATGTGAAAAGAGGTGTCGTCGGATTATTATATGGCGGTGTCGCTCCTGAAGTCGTCAATGAATTGGCATTTGGCTTTATCCAGTCAAGAGCCGGCACATTGTGGGATACCGAACCCTGGGGTGGCTATGATTTCCCGACATCCAACCACTTCGGTGGATACCTGGATGACGTCAGAATCTTCCACAAGACCTTGACGCCTACCGAAATAAGCCTTATGTACAACTCAGAAAAACCGTAATTGCTTTAAAAAATCTTTTTGAGAGGGTTATGGATTTCCTTAACCCTCTCTTTTTTCCAACACCGTTACCCGTGAAGACGATATTACTTTCGCTCTCTTTGATGCTCCTGGCAGGAATATGCTGCATCGTTTCCTGTAAAAAGGACACGGTCACCAATCCTGGGATTTTACAGTTAGCCCAGATTGATATAGGCACTGTTATGCTTAATCTCCAGGGACAAACTACTGACGTTCCTGTCGACAGCATAATCGTCATCGGATTCAATAATCAACTCGACACCGGCAGCGTGAGGAAGGGAGTGCTTCTGCAGAAAGTCGATCATACTGACATCGGATTTGTGCTTACCTTCACTACAGATCGCAAGTCTGCCGTTCTGACTCTTCACAGAAAACTGGACCATCAGACTGGCTACCAGCTTCAGATAAGCTCTGCAATCAAAGGTCTGAATGGAGAAACCTTTCCTGGCTTAGAGGTTTCCTTTTCCACTGTTGCCGGAAAACTTGAAATTGATAACATCACTCTGAATGGGCTGGAATTCCGTGTTCCTCTACCATTGCAAAATATTAATCCCTTGGACATCACCATAAATATAAGGTTTTCGCATCCCCTCGACTCACTTAATTACCAGTCTTTTTTCATTTTATCAGGCCAAATGCCAATTACGTTTTCCATATCAGACGATAATAAAAATATTTCCATAAAAAATGCCGGAGATCTGAATGACTATAGCCGCTTCTTTTTCACCATATCAAAAAATCTTGCGGCCAAAAACGGCTTCTCCTTCGACGGTTTTTCCAACTCATTTTACACTGCATTAGATTCCACATATAAGTTTCCATCAGTAACCGACGAACAGTTGCTTAATCTTGTTCAGCAGCAGACGTTCAGGTATTTCTATGATTTCTCGCATCCATTATGCGGGTTGGCAAGGGAGAGAAATACATCAGGCGATGTTGTTACTATCGGAGGATCAGGTTTTGGTGTGATGGCACTTGTCGTCGGGATGAACAGGGGTTTCATCACTCGCGCTGATGGATTGGCACATCTCACTAAAATACTTGGTTTTCTTGAGACCTGCGATCGTTTTCATGGTGCATGGCCACACTGGCTCAATGGCTCTACAGGTGAAACGGTACCTTTCAGCCCTAAAGATGACGGCGGTGACCTGGTTGAAACATCTTTTATGATCGAGGGTTTATTGACAATGAGACAATACCTTGATACAACTGTCATAGAGGAGAGAGATCTGGCAGGCAGGATAAATACCCTGGCCGGAGGCGTAGAATATGACTGGTTTACGCGCGGTCAAAATGTACTTTACTGGCATTGGTCACCTAATAGCGGGTGGGCTGTGAACCTGAAAATCGAAGGATATAATGAAACGCTCATCATCTATGTGCTGGCAGCATCCTCAACGACCCATCCGGTCTCTGCCGACGTGTACCATCTGGGCTATGCAAAGAACGGCGCCATTATGAACGGCAACACCTATTATGGATATACACTCCCGCTGGGTTCTGCCTATGGCGGGCCTCTGTTTTTCACACATTATTCTTTCCTCGGGTTGGATCCAAGGAACCTCAGCGACATATATGCAAGCTACTGGGAACAAAATGTAAACCAATCGCTTATTAATTGGGCCTATTGTACCGATAATCCCAAAAACTATATAGGTTATAGTGCTGTATCATGGGGCCTCACCGCCAGCGATAATCCTTGGGGTTACGATGCACATTCCCCGACAAATGACCTGGGAGTGATCACTCCCACTGCCGCCGTTTCGGCACTACCTTACACACCGGAGCAATCGATGGATGTCATAAGACATTTTTATTATATTCTTGGTGATCATCTCTGGGGCCCCTGTGGTTTTTATGATGCCTTTGATGTGACCGATGGATGGTGGGCAGATAGCTATATAGCCATTGATGAAGGACCGATCATCTGCATGATAGAGAACTTCAGGTCAGGCCTGTTGTGGGATCTCTTCATGTCAAGTCCCGAAATAGACCAGGCACTGTCAAAGCTGGGATTCACACATTAAAATGCTGCACTTTTATATCCGTATCTTTATTGCCGCTCCAGCCATCCGCCAGCGAACCCGGCTTTTTTCAGGCCATCGACTATATAGGGATTGCGTTTCATGATATTCCATAGCAAACCTGTACGGTAGTTCTCGATCATCAGGACGATGGGCCCCTGGTCCAGACCAATATAATCGATATCGAACCACCCTTTTTCATTACCTTTTCCCCAGGTAAACGACGGATTAAAAGCATCCTTAAAACCATAATCCTGGTAGAGAGCGTCACCATATTTGTTGAACATGGCTTCGAGAGCAGAAATACAAATCTCCGGGGCAAAGGGAATAGAACCACCGGCCGCTGTTGGAGCGATGGTGCCGTCATCCACGTTGTAATCGGCAGCAGTGCCGCGGGCACTGTAGCCATCGAAAACCATCTTCTTCCCTTTCCATTCATGTGTGGCATAACCCGGCCCATCACAGGCCGTGAGTCCCCAGATATCACGGCTGTAGTCATTGAACTGTCTAGGGTTTTCTGTACAGTAAACCTGCTGGGCATAGGTGGCACGACGCGAGTTCTCAAAATAGTCGATACCTTTGGCGCGCATGTAGTCATCAAAAATACCCCGGAAATCAATATACATGTGGGAGAACTGATGTCCGAAAAGAGGTCCGAAATTCACATGTTCATAGCCTTTCCATGACGCCCAGTTATATTTCGACGTCCAGGCAGTCCAGCTTGAGGCAGGTATGGGATGCGTGGGCGATCCTATAGCCATAATGATCAGGATCATCGCTTCATTATAACCATACCAATAGCTGTGAAGGAAACCCGATTCCGGATGCCAGCCCATACACAGAATGTCGTTGCCGTTCAGTGCCCAATCCCACTCCACACGCCGGAATAATTTATCGGCAAGATCCCGTATCTCCATTTCGACTGCATCATCACCATTAAAGTAACTCATACACGACAGGATTCCTGCCATGAGCAGGCCTGTGTCAATAGTTGACAGTTCAACATCCTTGAAACGCATACCGGTGCGTATATCATTGAAATGGTAAAACAAGCCTTTATACCCTCCTATTCCACTTTTTTCCGGCCCCTGTGGTAATCCGTATAAAAACCGCAGTGTTTTGGCTACTCTTTCAGCAGCCTCCTGTCGGGTAATATACTGCCGTTCGACGCCGACGAGATATGCCGACAAGCCAAAGCCAGTAGCAGCAATGCTGGAGAATGCTTCAGTGGGATAACGGTCGGGTATCTGGCCGCTCACTTTATCGGCAAGCTCCCAGAAGTAAAGAAATGTCCTGTGTTCCAGGTCATCGAGTGAAAATTTTTCAGGAATGGGCCTTTGTAGATTTACCTTTTTATCCTGATGACAGCAGCCCATTTCAACCGGGGCAGTGAGCAGCATGGCTGCAGCAAAGAAAAAAATAATCTTACGCATAATCGAAATTAAAATAATGGTTCACTTCTAAAGACTATTCATCTCCCATTTGTCTTTTCAGGTCTTCCTGGTCACCGATACGCCGTTCAATTATTTTCAGATACCCCAGGGCTTTTTTATTTCCAAACTCTTCATACGATTTTTTCGCCCATTCCCGTGCGATATCCAGTTCACCCTTCATCTCGCTGGCCAGCGCCATATTATATGCTGCCTTACCAGCCAGCTCCCTGTCCGGATTAAAGGCCAGCTTCTTCCACACTTCAGCGGCTTTCTCCCACTCATTGGTCTTTACATACCGTTTGGCAAGTTCCAGATCCTCCTGTCCTTTTGAATAATAACTTCGTGTGACATGAGCCCAAACGGGTGAAATCCTGATTCCATACTGTTCGCCTGCATAGATGCCGGTCTGGTTAATGGCATTCCTCTTTGACGGAAGCTGGCCCAGGGCTTCACCAGGGCTTGAGGCTGTTTTATCCCAGCGCCGGTCGAAAGAATAAATATTCATGTCAGCGATGCTTTTATTCACGGGATCATATATCCGCCAACCTGAGTTGACATCAATTCCAAGGTCGGCTGAATATTCCTTTACCTTGACCTTTTGCCCGTTGACTTTCCTTTCCACGTCATATTCATCCTGTTCCAGCCTGACATTGGAGTCGAATGTTTC
>JAPLDP010000027.1 GCA_026391695.1 Bacteroidota bacterium | reverse complement strand
TTTTAATATGCCGTATACAAAAATAAGAAGACGGACGGGTAAATGCGATATCTTATTGTATATCTGAGCGTAAGCAATAATAAAAGGGTAAATCAAGGTAATAAAAATACGGGTAATTACTAACGTGAAAATCTATGATGATAGATAATAATTTAATGATTTAGGTTATTGGTCATTTCATAAAGTCGTCGAAAATATGAAAATCCCGGTCAAAATGAAATTTTCAGGATAAAAAGTTATTTAGTGTTTAATCCTTTGCAGTTGAACAATTTAAAAGTTATCAACTTTTTGTCCGGCACTGGGATTTTTAGGTGTGTCAATTCATAAAGGGCTTGATAAGAAAGGAATATCTAAGGCAGATATAAGGATGGAGCAGGGGTGGGACTACAAAGAATTGTTAATAAATTGTTAGGATGGGAGCAGGTTTTTAATTACCCTTAACCGGTGTGTGTAACATTTCTGGTGGATATTATAAATGCCCTGATGATCGATGGTATCAATCCTGACATGGCCGGAGGAATGAATGATTTTACCATCACCAAGGATCATCCCGACATGAATGATATTATCGGATTCATCATCAAAAAATGCCAGATCACCCGGCTGAGCCTCCGAAATAAATGACACTATAGTTCCTTCCATGGCTTGCTGGTGAGCATCGCGTTTAAGCTTCCTGCCGCCAAGTTTATAAATCATTTGAGTCAAGCCGGAACAATCAATCCCAAAGGGTGACCTCCCACCCCACAAGTAAGGACAATTAAGATAGAGCATAGCATACCCGGTCAGCATTTTCCTGTCGGCTGTCTCCGAAAACAGCTTCGTATTCCCATCATATCCGTATTCCCTTTTGCCAAATAGTAACGTACCGTTTCTCAGCCCGGGTAGGGAGCTTCCGATAACCAATGGGATGGTGCCCTTTTTACATGCCACACTGATCGGATGCATGAGGTCAAGAGTCAGATAGTGTAAGGAGTTTTTCAGGTCTCCATACGTTTCATCGCTGAGTTCCAAAATCTGTTTCCTGTCAATCCATCCATCATAACCATCATAATCTGTTATCACTCTGACCCAGTCTTTTTGCTCTTCGATAATATCATCCAGTTCGCCAAACAGCATCTGGGTGACCATCTCCGAGCGGTCTGATGGCTCACTTCTCACAGGGATTAATGTCAAATGACAGATACCTTTTGCCATATAAATTCTTTCATGGGGATAAATATACGATGTTTTTAACAGTGTTTTTTTATTTCAAAAGCTGACACAGATACTTTTTGGAGTCCGGCCCCATGTTGAAAAGCAAATCAATGATACTCAGGTTCGGGATGAAACCGGCCTTATAATGGAACACCTGGGTATAAGGTGGAAATTCCAGAGTTGGTTTATGTCTGGGATTCAAGCGCGTACGTTGATCCATCGCAGCTAGGGGATCATGGATGTACCTTTCAGTCAGAGAGTATTTTTCGGGAATCCCCAGATAAGACAGAATGATATCAAAAAGTTTCAAATTAAAATCGAGAAGGAACTTAATCTGATTTTCATAAAAAGGCTGCAGTTCATCCTTATAGTACAGGAAATAGGGTGAAGAACTATAGGCTGAAGTAATAGCCCTCCAATGGATTTGTTGCCATGGCAGCCGGTAAGAAATGACTATATCTTTCAACAGGGTATGGTTCCCCGTATTTTTAATGACAGGAATGCTGAGCATTAATCTGCCATTGGCACCGCAAATATAACAGCGGTTCCGGTAGGTCTGCTTGACATAATTCTCCTGGATTTCAAGGACAACCTCATCGGCTGACATTAACCAGGTGAAATACTCAACCGGCGGCAAGTAGGCAACAGGGAGTATAACCTTTGAGTGATTCACTGAGCATCGTTCTTAGCTTGCTTTCTTTTTCAGGAGGACATCATCAATAGCCTGAATAAGGTTTGGCTTGGGTAAAAGCCCGACGGCCATCTGCGGCTCTCCGTCAACCGGGCAAAAAAGCATGCTTGGGATGCTTCTTATGCCAAAGATAGCTGACAGCTCATTTTCTTCTTCCGTATTTATTTTATAAATATTGATCTTGCCATTATATTCCTTGACCAGCTCTTCCAGAACTGGTGAAAGTGCCTTACAGGGCTGGCACCAGTCAGCATAAAAATCAATGATACAAGGTATCACCCCTTCGAATTTCCAGTCCTGATTTTTTTCATAATTAAAGACCTTAGTGAGAAACATCTCTTTCGTCAAATGCTCCATTGTCGTCGTTTTATTTTACTTTAATAGTTTAATATGAATTTATTTCACCAGTAATACTTCATTGATAGCCTGCATAAATGTTGGTTTAGGCAGAGCACCGACCGACATTTGCGGTTTGCCCTTCATCGGGCAGAACAACACGCGGGGAATACTGGTGACCTGGAATACATTGGCCAGTTCCCGTTCCACCTGTGTGTTGACTTTATAAATAATGATCTTTCCTTTGTATTCCTGAGCCAGCTCCTCCATTATAGGCGCTACCATCCGGCAGGGCTTGCACCAGTCAGCATAAAAATCGATCATGCAGGGTTTATCACCTTCATAAATCCAGGTGTCAGGATTTTTCTCATAGTTCCAGACCTTTTTCAGGAATAACTCTTTGTTTAGGACAATCACTTTTCCTTCATCTTCGCCTGGATTAAGCAAAACTGATTCTGTCCGCAATTTTGAGTCCCTCACTGATCTGCCGGTTGTCATACCGTTTGCAGATGTGAAGCCGGCGATAACCACCAGTATTACAATAAAACTAATTAATCCGTATCTTTTCATTTTTTTCTTTTGCCTGTTTGATTTATAACCATCAATGAATAAAATTGTTTGCAAAGTAAAGATATTTTTAATAAAGTGCATTGAGAAAAGGGGTGAATTGACGCCCCTTGGATTTGGGCATTGAGTTATTTTATTCTCCGTAAAGAATCATCAGAATTTAACCACGGAGTAACACGGAGGATCACGGAGTAACGCGGAGGCGGGGGCTAATCTATAAACAGTTTTTTGATGGTGGTTCCATTTAGAGTTGTCAGCTTTACGATATAGAGGCCTCCGGTGAAATTGGTAACATCTATCGTTATTGCCCTGTCATTTTGATCAGTCAAAGCAATAGATCGGATGATCTGGCCGGAGAGATTCATTATTTCGAGCGAAGCCTGTTGAAGATTATTCTGTGTAAACCTGAACATCACCATGTCTTTGGCAGGATTGGGATAGATCAGGAAGTCTTCAGGAACATAGCTGCCGGCAATTCCGACAAGGTCAGAGATATAGGTAGCATCCCATCCTTGTGCTGTGACACTGCCATTGGTAGTGAAAAGGATGAGCATTTTACCGCTTGTGGCTGTCACCGGTTCGGGAATGGTGCTACCCGAAAATTCTCCAATAACGGTTTGGCTGCCCAAATCGATGACTTTTACCCAGTCAGCGTCTTCTTCGGTTGCAAAGGTATTGAACGTCAGGGTGACCCATGAAGCACCTGCAGGCATGATCCGGAACTGGCAGATGGAGTTGTTGCTGTAATTGAATGTGCCGCTTCCGTCGCCGACCTGTCCTGCCGGATAGGTCTGAGTCGTAGAGCCACTGCACCATTCCGGCGTTGAGGTTGAATAGCTGGCAAACCACCCGGCATTCACATCGGTTTCATTTGAATGAAAGGCAATCAGCATCTGGTTGCCTGAAGATGTCACCGCTCCGGGTATCTCGTCACCGGAAAAAGCCCCCAGAAGGACACTGTTTTCTGAGTTTCCGTCATAGACAAATACCGTGTCGCCCTGTGAAGTGCCGAACCTGTTAAATGTGAGTGTGATATCTGATATGGAATCCTCTTGTGTCTGAGGCGAGATCAGCCAGTTACAGTATGTGTTATTCTGGTATGGATACATGGGACTGCTGCCATCTTCGAAGGTTCCTGTTTTGGTTGTCAGTGTTTTAGTGCCTGTGCAATATTCCGGATATACATAATTTACCGTATCCGGAAAGCAGTTGATGATGAGTTCCTGTGCATAATTAAAATTACTACCTCCCGGTGTCAGGTTATCGAGCAGGAAGTATCCGTCAAAGGAGCCACTCCAGCCCCAGTTCATGTGGAAGTAATCGCCCTGGTAGCCATCCACCACAAAAGCATGGCCGCTGGTGTAAGTGTAATCGGCCCATCCGGCATAATAGCAGGGCATGAACCTGTCGATGTGTGCCACCACCAAGCTGTCCCAGTCCATGCTGGTGCTGTCTCTGAAAACATACTGAGTTTTGGGTGAGTATTTAAAATAGGTGCGCAGCGAATAGGCTGCCTTATGATTCCACATGCCGGAGCCATCCGGACCATAATCCATATCAACTGAAACTCCAAGATGGAACAGAAGCTCAGCAATGGCAAAATTGGGCATCGTGGTTTGGTTCACCATGTCGTCCCACTTATAGGTTGTGCTGCCAAAGTCGGCCGATATGGTGCCATATTCCGGATGCTGATATGTATAGGATCCAGTTCCGGTGTCGGGCCAGCGATAGTAATACATCACCTGTCCCATGGCTGTGGCCACACATCCCGCATAGCAGCGGCCATTTGGTCCGGCAGGATCTTCCGGACACAAAGCATTGTAAGGGTAACCCTGATTCCATGTCGAATTGAGCATGGGCTCAACATTACGCTGATCCTTCAAAGGCTGCAGCGTGCCGGGATCTTCGGTCAGCATCCTTTCCCAAAGATTTTTGATGACATATTCACCCGTCAGATCATTACGGATAGCATATAAAATTTGTACCTTGTAATGATCCATCCATCCCGCAAAATTGTCCGGTTGGTTTTCTTCAGTGTAGCTACCAGTGAATGAGTAACCCAAAACGGGCATCACGGCATCTGTAGCCGCAACAACAACAAATCCTTTAGGGCGGAAATTGAAAACATAGTATACCACTTCATTTTCCGCCCTGACAATACATGTTTTGATAACCTGAACACTGTTAAAATCGGTGTATTGATACCTGTTCAGGCATTCATAATAAAAGTTTTTACCCGCCAATTGCGCCTTTTCGTCGGTGATATTTTCCCCGGATGAGTGGAATATAAGGAGGTTGATTAAAACGAAAAAGGGTATAGTTTTCATATTGTCAGATCTGTTAAATTATGTGCGATAAATTTAATAAAAATGTCAATCTCTTTGTTACCCTAAAAATTCTCTTCCGTCATATCGTATCTACCCCAGAGTCCCGTAGGGACGTCACCCAATAGTCCCGTAGGAACGTCACCCAATAGTCCCGTAGTCCCGTAGGGACGATAGTCAATAGCCATTTCAATAAACCATTATGCATCGAATCCCGTAGGGATGACACAAAATAGTTTTCATCCCAGCACATAACGTTCATCATATGCAATCCCATGTTTCACCAGAAATGCCAGATATTCCTCCTTAAAATTCCTCCTCCTGTGATGCGTCTCCTGATTTTTCAAATATTTTCTCGTCCTGTCAATCTGTGAAACGCCAACCGAAAACGCACCAAATCCTTCCTGCCACCGGAAATTCTTCATTGAAGGATAATTCTGCCTTATCCATCGCGAGGAATTGGACTTTATAATTTGAAGGGCTTTTGAGATGGAAACCTCAGGACTCAGTGAAATCAGCAAATGTACATGATCACTTAAACCCCCTGCTGCCAGGAGCCTCATGCTATAATTATTTGCGATGCCCCCGATATAATGGAATGTACTCTCACGAATATCGTATGTCAGGATGGGTTTTCTGCCCTGCGGGGTGAAAACGCAATGGATATAACAACTTGTGTATGTGTTTGCCATAGATGATATTTTTTGTGCCTATTGGGTGACGTCCCTACGGGACTCTATATGGAAATGCTGGATTGGATTGCTATTTAATGGCGTCCTTACGGGACTGATGGGTGGTGCTCCTATGGAACTCATTTTGAATCCAGAATTCCAATTTATATTTTTTCACTTTCGTGTTCTTACCTTTGGCTGTTATGTCTTTTTTATATTAATCCCAGAGAATGTAAAATGTGACCCTCCTGGCGAATATTTTCTGGCTTAAAATGTATTATGATGTTCGTATAAGATATAATTGGATTGTTATTGTAATAAAAACAAACCAATAAAAACTGATTCTATGAAGAAATTCGTTACATTAGGGCGGGGAAACGATGGATAATTTATCAATTTGAAAATTTGAAAATAAGTCAATTTGAAAATGAGGTGGTACGATAGAACCGATGCGTTGATGTACAATTATTTCAAACAGTCCCGTAGGGACGCCATTCAATAGTCCCGTAGGGACGATAATCAATAGCCATTGCAATAAACCATAATGCATCGAATCCCATAGGGATGGCACAAAAGAAATTTTTAACCCAGCACGATTTATGAAGAATTTCACTATATTAGGCCGGGGAATAATTAGTTAATTTGAAAATTTGAAAATTTGAAAATGATGTGGTATGATAGAACCGATAGTTGATGTGCAATTATTTCAAACAGTCCCGTAGGGATGCCATTCAAAGATTCAAAAGTATTTAACATGAAAATAAAAAAGGGTATTGAAATAGTAATTTTTCTATTTTCCTCCTATTTATGTTTCTCGCAACAACCGAGTATTGAAATAAATGATCCCCAAAAATTTAAATTCGTGTTAGATGAATGTGCCAATAAAATTATTGATTTATATTGTCCGGAAGATTATATGAAAAATTGGACATATAATCATGTACTTAAAATAACAACTTGCGATGAGGATGATAATAGAATTCTAATGATTTTTGGGCCACCTGGTGATAAAGATGAATCCCCATTTAACGTAAAAAATATAAAATTGGGATATTTTGAAAATGAGAATTCTTACATTTTTATATTGGCAGATAATATTATAATAAACGATAGCCTATTGTCCGGAGATAATTATGGAGTGGTGCAAAAAAAGATTGATAATTATATTTCACCGCCTCGTGATAAAAATGATGGAGCTATAAGTATTTCACCTATGGTTTTTTTATTTGATTTCAATAAGGATTTGTTGAAAATGAAGAAAGGAATAATTCATTATAAAGCAATTTATCCTTTATCACATCTTGAAAAGAAATATTGGCCTTTGGAATATGATAAAATGAACCTTCCACTCGATCTAAAGCGGGAAGATTATAATACGCCATGGAATCATTGCACGAAAGACAGAATCCTGACTGAAAAAGAACTGGAAAAGCTTAAAGAGGGTGAAATGAAAATAAATTTCAGAAAACATATTCAGAAAAAATAAATAAACACCTTGTTTTTTCTACCAGCGGGCAGTTTGATGATAACAAGTCAGTTTGAAAATGAGGTGGTATGATAGGACCGATTTGAAGATGTACAATTAATCCAAATAGTCCCGTAGGGACGCCATCCAATAGATATAAGGAAAACGGAATAATTTATTCAACGATCAATTTCGTCGCCGTCACCTCCCGGTCATTCCAAACCCTGAGCATGTATATCCCTTTTGAAATCCCTGTAAGATCGAGAATTTTATTATTTTTCCCAGCCTGAAATTCATCAATGAGGCTATATACTTTCACTCCGGTCAGCGTCAATAATTCAATGTGAACTGAGCCGGCATTGTTCAGCGTTAATGCGATATTCACCTTGTTGCTGGCCGGATTAGGAAAGATACTCATATTTTCAGCAAGGGTGTTGTCATCCATTCCAACATAATCGATTTCATAAGTGACTTCCCATCCATCAGCCGTTACTGAACCATTGGTACAAAAGTTAAGCAACATAGTGCCGTTGGTCGAAAGAGAGGGTGGTATCTGATTACCCGAAAACTTGCCGATTTCAGCGGGAGGATCTGATGACAGGTCAATCACCTGAAGGCAATCATGATCAGCCTCTGTCTTAAATGAAGTGAAGGTCAGTGTCACTTTGCTGGCATCAGGAGGGTCAATTTTCCACCTGCATAAAGAATTGTCATTGTAAGGTTTTGTCCCGCTGCCGTCGGTAATGGTGCCGCTGGGATCAGTGAGGGTGATCCACCCGTTGCAATACTCGGCGATAGTGGAAATAAATTCGGCCTGGAATCCCGGAGCGGTGATATTATCATTGCTGGTAAAAATCACCAGCATTTTGTTACCAGTTGATGTGATCACGGGGAGATTACCTGAGTAAGATCCCGAAAACATACCGAGAACCGCTGCATCGGTATCCCCGCCATCGTAAATGGTAATAATGTCGTTATCCTGTTCCGTTTCAAGATGAATAAATTTCAATGTAATGCCCGAAATGGAATCATCGCTTGTCTGAGGGTCAATGAGCCAGCTCATGGTGGTGTTATTCTGGTAGTCAGTCACGGGCCCGCTGCCATCTTCAATACAGCCTGATTTGGATGTAACGGTAACAGGTTGATCCCAGAAATAGGGGTAGTCTTCACCGGGATGAATGTTGATGACTGCGCCCTGCCCCATGTTAAAACCGCCGACTTCATTAACGGTGTAGTATCCATTATTTTGTCCGCTCCATCCGAAATTAAAATGGAATTCTTCACCCTGATAACCATCGCAGACAAAGGCATGTCCGCCTGATCCGTTAAAACCCGAATAGTACATTGGCCAGCCTATGTCGAGTTGTGATTGTAACAGTGTGATCCAGCCGGTGGTAGAATAATTGTCCTTGTCAACAAAATCGATGTCGGCTGCATAATTAAAATGTGAACTCATGGCTTCTGGCACATCTTGGCTATATGCGCCTGAGCCGGTGGGGCTATAACCCATATTCACTGCTACGCCACAATGATATTGCAATTGAGCCACGGCATCGATGCTTTCAGGGAAACTGCTGACTTTTATTTCGTTAAGCATAGCAGACCAATTGTAGGTTGTAGCTCCATAGTTGACACTAAGGTTACCATATTCCCAGGCATCATAAGAATGTGATCCTGTACCCTGTAGGGGGTAACGCCAGTAATGCATAACCATCGACATGGCTGTGGCCACGCATCCGGCATAGACATGCCCTCCGGGTCCGGAAGCATCTTCAGGACACCATGCATTGTAAGGACTGCCCTGGTTCCAAAGGTTGGTCAGCAATGGATTGATACTTCTGCTCCGGCTGGTTGTATTAAGAAGTGTGATGTCTTCGGTCATTAGCCTGTTCCAATCGCTCTTTATTTCGCTTGTAGCTTCCATGTCTAAATTCCGTGCAAATACAATTTGTTTAGCATAATTCTCCATCCATCCCTTATAATTATCTGGCTGATTTTCACTCTGATAAGCTCTGTCATACGCATATCCGATAACCGGTACATAGGCGTCATCAGCCGAGACAATAACATATCCGTCATTCACATTGAACACATAATAGACTATTTGGCTGTCGTATTTCTCCGAAAAAGTGCTCCTGACTTTGATCTCATAGTAAGCAAGAGGGTGAAAGTACTGATTGCCTCTTTCATAGAAGAAATTCCTGGCCACCCTTTCAGCATCATTCAGGCTTACCTCTTTTGAGAAGAGGGGAGTTGTTAAAATGAAGATGAATAAGATGAGGATGGGGAATGCGACATGTGTACGGGTGTGGTTCATGGATGTTAAAGGATTTTTAATTATAAAATAATGATTACAATTGCATTACATCGAAGATTAAGGCTTGCAGGAATATTACTTTTGGATGATGATCCTTCGGATTACTATTCCGTCATCACCCATTATCCTTAAAATATAAACGCCGCTCGTGAAGTTTGAGATATCAACCGGCAAATCCTGGTTTCCTGAAAGACGATACATATCAGACCTATAAACGGTATACCCTGCTGTTGTGGTCAGGCTGATTTCAATCTCTTGTGAGTGAATGATTTTAAACCGGATATTCAGCAGGTCGGTCGCTGGATTTGGATAAACACTGAGAGAGGCAAACGGATCCTTTTCGTCGACACCAACGTTGTCGATTTCATAGTCTGCCGCAAAACCACCTTTGTTAATGATATTATTGGTACTGAACGTAATCATCAATGGACCGACACCGGTGATATTACCGGGTATCATTGATCCGGATAATTTACCCAGCTCAGTCGGCGGACTTGTTGATAGATCGAGGATCTGTAAATAATCATTCACCAATTCAAGATCAAAGGAAGTAAAGTTGACCGTGATATGATTGGCATTTTCCACATCTATGTTCCAATGGCATAATGAACTCCCAAGATAGTTTTTATCACCGCTGCCATCGGTAAATGAACCTGTAGGGTCAGTCAGAGCAGTCATATTGGAGCAATATTGGGGCATATATGGTGTAGCTTTTATCTGCCACCCGGGAGCTGTTCCGCTGCCATCGGAAGTAAAAGTCACGAATACTTTAGATCCCGATGACTGCACACTTCCAGGTATCTGGTCGCCGGAGTGGCTCATCAGAAGCGGGGCTTCTGTGGTTTCACCATCGTAAATATTCACTATGTCTCCGGATTGTGTATTAAATTTTTCAAAGCTGATGGTATAATATTCAACGGAATCTGTTTCCTTTGGTGTGATGAGCCAGTTGCAACCGGTTCCATTTTCATAATCTGCCAGCGGGCCGCTCCCGTCTTCAAAGGTGCCACTGGTAGTATTCACTACCGATGAACCGTTGCAGAAATAGGGGTAAGTATATGTGGCATCATCAGGATAGATACCCTTGATGGCCTCCTGGTTATAGGAAAATTCCTGGGGATTATCAGCAGTATAGTAACCGTCACCGGAACCACTCCATCCGAAATTGAAGTGGAAATAGTTGGGTGTGCCGAGTTGGTAGCCATCACAGACGAAAGCATGGCCCTCTGAGCCATTATCCCCGGAATAATATAGCGGTCTGCCATTATCAAGGTCATTAATAAGCATGTCTTCCCAGGTAGTTTGAGAATATTGTGATCGCACTGCGCGTGATGTGGACGATGAGTAGTTGAAGAAACTTTTCAGTGCCGGCACTGCGAGGTAGCTGTGTGAGCCGGAGGCACCAGGCCCGTACTGCATGTTAACGGCGACGCCGGCATGATATTGCAGCTGAGCGACTGCAAAGGCACTTTGTTCCGGGCTTCCGGGGGTGTATGAGTTCAGCATGGCATTCCAGTCATAATAGGTATTTCCGAAATTTGCTGTCAGCACGCCATAACCGGGACAGTTATATGAATTGGAGCCCGTGCCGACGAGGGGATATCTCCAGTAATACATGATCTGGGCCATGGCGGTGGCCACGCAGCCAGTCGGGCAGTGTCCGCCACTAGCTGTCGGACATAATTCATTATATGGAGATCCTTGGTCCCAGGTCGAGATGAGCATTGGAGCTATATCACGTCCTCCCCGCACGGAAAGTGTGGTTATGTCGTTAGTAAGTAAATGATTCCAGGCTTTCTTTGTTTCAGGTTCAGCCTGATAGCCGGTTTCTCTTACCCAGACCACCATGTCGCTGTAATGTTTCATCCATCCTGAAAAGTTATCGGTATACTTTTCGGGATCATAAGCGCCTTCGTAGGAGTATCCGAATACCGGCGTCACCAGGTCGTCAGCGGCTACAATGATAAAGCCACCACCCTGAATGTTGAAAACATAATAGGTTGCTTCCTGTTCGTGTTTTTCAGTATATACTCCTTCGATAACGATGGTACTATAGTCGACAGGTTGCCGGTATTGGTTGACTTTTTCGTAAAGGAAATTTGTAGCGACAAGTCTAGCGTGCTCAACGTCAACCTTTTCGGCGAATGTAACAGATATAAAACCCAGGAGCAAAAGTCCTAACAGTGCTTGTTTGGTTCTCATAGTCTTAGTTAGGGTATATTCAACAAAAAGGCAAAGGTAAAAAAAAGATAATCATCCGATTCTGTTTGTGTTGATATTTTCTGATATATCCCACGATTTAGATCAGGGTTGTTTACATTCGAACATTTTTACTATTTTCGTGTCCTGTATGATGAGGTGTAAATAAAATTTTTTTACGAAGAATCGATCAAATAAAATTGATATTGAATAGGATACTCATTAAAAATATCAGGGATCTTATCCAGGTCGAAAAGGAATCCAGGAAGAAAGTATGCGGAAAGGATATGTCACGACTGGAGACAGTTAAAGAGTCATACCTTTTCATCGAGGACGGGAAGATAGCCGATTTTGGCCACATGTCGCGGTTGACCTCCTCCAGGGTTTGTCATTTCAGCTCTCTGACTGAAATTGATGCCACCGGCAGGTTGGTTTTTCCCTGCTGGTGCGATTCTCATACACATCTGGTTTATCCTGCCAGCCGTGAAATTGAATTTGTCGACAAGATCAAAGGACTGTCGTATGAAGAAATTGCCAGAAGGGGCGGGGGTATCTTGAATTCTGCTAAAGAACTCCATGATATTTCCGAAGAAGAGCTGACGCAGATGTCCCTTCAGCGTTTAAATGAGATAGCTGCCTATGGAACCGGGGCAGTGGAGATCAAAAGCGGATATGGTCTCACTGTCGAAGCTGAGCTTAAGATGCTGAGGGTAATAAAAAAATTGAAAGGCATTTCACCTTTGACTATTAAGGCTACTTTTCTTGGTGCCCATTCCATTCCGATGGCATACAGAGGTCGACAGTCAGCATACGTCGATCTGGTGATCAACGACATGCTGCCGCGGGTCGCTGACGAAGGTCTGGCTGACTTTGTGGATGTTTTCTGCGACAGAGATTTTTTTACAGTTGAGGATACCGACCGCATCCTGACGGCTGCTTTTAAATATGGGCTCACACCAAAAATTCACGCCAACGAACTGGATTTCTCAGGTGGCGTCCAGACAGGTGTCAGGCATCATGCGCTTTCTGTCGACCATCTGGAATATACAGGAGATGCCGAAATAGCCGCTTTATCAGGATCGGATACGATGCCCACCATTCTGCCCGGCTCGGCCTTTTTCCTTGGATTACCGCCTGCCCCAGCAAGAAAAATGATCGATGCCGGTCTGCCATTGGCTTTGGCCAGCGATTATAATCCCGGGTCATCACCTTCAGGCAATATGCAATTCATCCTTTCATTGGGATGTATTGTTTATAGAATGACGCCGGAAGAAGCAATTAATGCCTGTACGCTCAATACAGCCTATGCCATGGATGTGGCCGAAGAACTTGGAACCATAGCCATCGGAAAGAGAGCAAATGTGTTCATTACAAAGGAGATACCATCTTATCTCTACATGCCTTATGCCTTTGGTGACAATAAGGTTGAGCGGGTAATATTAAATGGGGAAGTATATAAATAATAAAGTTGCAGGTTACAGGTTACAGGTTACAAGACAAACGATTGACATTTTGGAAACCTTTATTAAACATACAATTAAAAAATCAATAACTTGAATCTTGCAACCTGTAACTTGTAACCTGCAACCTGCAACTCGCAGCTATCAGCTAATAGCCTAATATTTGTAGAATCATGAAACAGTTAATTGAATGCGTGCCAAATTTCAGCGAAGGACGCGACAAATCAGTAATCAAACAGATCACGGATCAGATTGAGACCGTTGAAGGTGCCAGGCTGCTGGATGTTGACCCTGGTGAAGCAACAAACAGGACGGTGGTGACTTTTGCCGGTACCCCCGATGAAGTGATTGAAGCAGCCTTCGGGGCAATAAAGAAAGCTTCGGAGGTGATTGACATGCGTAAGCATAAAGGGGCGCATCCACGTTTCGGCGCAACAGATGTTTGCCCGCTGGTTCCCATCGCCAATATTACTATGGAAGAAACAGTAAAATTTGCACACAAACTGGCTAAAAGGGTTGGCGATGAGCTTGGCATACCTGTTTATTGTTATGAGTTTGCCGCCACAAAATCCGAGCGGCGTAACTTGGCCAACTGCCGCTCTGGGGAATATGAAGGGCTGAAGGAGAAACTGGCCGATCCACACTGGAAACCCGATTACGGCCCCGCCGACTTCAATGCGAAAAGCGGCGCAACGGCTATTGGTGCACGTAATTTTCTCGTAGCATACAATGTAAATCTGAATACGACTTCTATCCGCAGAGCCAATGCTATCGCATTTGATATCAGGGAACAGGGACGTGTGGTGAAAGCCGATGACCCGGCAGCAGGGAAGGCGAAATCCAATGAGAACGGCGAAGTCAGAATACCCGGTACCCTGAAAAAGGTCAAAGCTATCGGTTGGTTTATCAAGGAATATGGCATAGCACAGATATCGATCAACCTGACTGATATTACAGTTACACCCATTCATGTCGCTTTTGATGAAGTGTGTCGTAAGGCTCATGACAGAGGTTTACGCGTCACAGGATCTGAAATTGTCGGGCTTGTGCCACTGCAGGCTATGCTGGATGCAGGGAAGCATTATCTTCGCGAACAGCAGAGATCTGTTGGCATTTCCAACAGGGAAATTATCAGGATTGCTGTCAAATCACTTGGCCTTAATGAATTGTATCCCTTTGACCCTGACAAGAAGATCATTGAATATATCCTTGAGGATAAAAGCGAAGAAAAGTTGGTTAACATGAGTCTCACCGATTTTGTTTATGAGACTGCCTCTGAGTCGCCGGCGCCAGGTGGCGGTTCTATATCGGCATATATCGGTAGCCTGGGCGCGGCACTGGGTACCATGGTGGCTAATCTGTCAGCTCACAAACGTGGCTGGGATGACCGATGGGAGGAGTTCTCCAAGTGGGCTGAAAAAGGAAAATACTACCATGATGAGCTGCTGAAAATGGTGGATGAAGATACCAGGGCATTCAACCAGATCATGGCTGTTTTTGAGCTTCCAAAAGGAACTGAAGAGGAAAAAGCTGCCCGTGACAGAGCTATTCAAAATGCAACACGTTATGCTATTGAAGTACCTTTCAGGACTATGACCCTCTGTTTTGAATCGATGGAAGTGATGAAAGCCATGGCCGAAACCGGCAATCCCAACTCGGTATCCGATGCCGGCGTTGGCGCTCTCGCTGCCCGCACCGGCGTCATTGGCGCCTGGCTTAATATAAAAGTAAATGCCTCAGCACTGGAAGATAAAGCATTTGTTGAGGAAAAATTAGCACAAGGCTTTGAAATTGTCAAAAAAGCCAAATTGCTCGAAGAAGATATACTCAGCATTGTGACTAAAAAGATCAAAGGGTAATCCGCCGGTGAAGATAATATTCGGCATTAAATAATAATTCCTAGCGAAAACTAGGAATACCTGAACATGGCATACCCAAAAGTAATGAGAGCTACCAGGAAGCCAATTATAAAAATCAGAAAGGAAATCCGTATAAGTTTATATTTTTTTGCCAATACGACACCGGTAAAGTACTGGTCCATGATCATCATGTTGTATACCTGATCATAGTCTTGCATTGTTGCCCTGATATTTTTCAGATAATCATCAAGTGACATACGGAAATAACTGCCGAAGAACAACAGGTTGATTTTTTTATTCTTTATATCCTCGTCCGTAGTTTTTTCACTGTAGATCCTTGGCCGTGTAGCCAGAATAGCAAAAAGCAGGGTCAAAAATGATGATACTAAAAATATGACAGCCGGAATGATCAGATAGGGGAAATCCTTGTATTTGCTGACAATCAATGTGGCGATAATTGAAATGATTAGTGTATTCAGCGTGATCAGGTTGTGTGATTTATTATCCGCCATCGAATTGAGGTTGGTCTGCTTGGCGGCGGTAACACGGAACATGGTCTCGACACCCCTTGTCGGGAAGTCTTTGTTTGTCGGTGTTGTCTTTCCTCCATCCTGCCCTTTACGGAGTTGTTGGGCTTCGCCACGTTCTTCTTTTTTACTTTTCAATTCTTTTTTACTGTCTTTCTTTCTGCGTTTATGCTCTTCAATTTTTTTCAGCATCAGGCTGATATTTTTTTCCTTACCTTGGGTAAACTGTCTTCTGGCATATTCAGTATAATATGGTCGCAACAGAAATTGCAGTGTCTCTTTCATAAACCTGCTTATGCCGGTTTTTTTTACTCTGAAGGCATTTTGTTCTTTCCGCAGGAGTAGTGATTGCTCAAGATGATTTTCCAGGGCCAGGTGATACATATCTGCATCACAGATGACTTCTTCGAGTTTATTTTTAGGAGATTGCGGAATCTTTGTCGCAGTGATGCATCCGGCGACACTATCTATCCGGCTTTCATCAAACCCTCTGGAAGCCAGGAATTCCGTGGCCATTCTGATGCTTTCAGTTTCATGATCGGCATAATTCACAGAATACCCGAGATCATGAAACCATGCTGCAATGATTACATTCTCTAACTCTTCATTCGTGAGTCCGGAATTGCTGCCAATATCAGCGACAGCATCGACAATCTCTCTGGTGTGTGACAAATTATGGTACGGTAATCCCAGTGAGTCGCTGTAGTTCAGTATGCCGGTTGCGTAATTTTCAATATCGGATATGAGATTCATGGGGCAAAGCGATTAGTATCAATGTATACATATTTCAGGTCTACAGGTATCAGGTTGCAGGTACCAGGTCTGCGATTACCGGGTTTACAGGTACCAGGTCAACTAATAGAACACCTGAAGACCTGAGACCCGAAGACCTGAGACCTTAAGCTTGCAGCTTGTAGCTTGCAGCTTGTAGCTTTTAATTCCTTCTAAAGATAAAAAACATTTTATTTCTCCTACTATAATTTTTATTTATAAATTCGTCATTCATGTTTAGGCACTGGAAATATCAGATTATCGGGCAAAGGTAACCCGGCAAATATGAATTTGTCAGGTATTAAACAAAAAATATTGTTTTTTCCCAGAAACCGCTTTGTTGGAGCATTATTATTTTTTCTCCTTTTGGTTCTTGAAGCACTTATTATATCCTGCCATATAACCCCGCAAAATACACGTTCAGATACCTTAACGGATAGTATAAGCATTGATAAATCAAAATTCCCATTCGATCTTTCAGCACCTGACCGAATATTTTATCTCCCCGATGATCTTTATGAAATCTCAGGAATTACTATGATTGATAGCTTCCATATAGCCTGTATCCAGGATGAAAATGGGATCATCTTCATATTTGATACAACCTCCCGCAAAATAACCGGAAAATTTTCCTTTGCCAAAGACGGCGATTATGAGGATATAGTTATCGTTAATAAAATTTTTTATGTACTTGAAAGCAACGGCCATCTTTTTCAGGTCGAAAATCCGGGAGAAAAAGGCCAAAGCATCAGATCATATCAAACCCAATTAGGCCCTAAAAATGATTGTGAAGGATTATGTTATGACTCTTTAACAAAATCACTCCTGATTGCCTGTAAAGGCCATCCTTTCCTTGACAAGGATAAAACAGGCAAACATAAAAGGGCGATTTACCGGTTCGATCTTGCTAAAAAGGAAATGATAAAAGATCCTTTCCTGATCATTCATGTCAATGAAATAGAAAAAAATGAAAATCTGGATACCTATGGCCGGTTTTCCTATGATCTGGCTTCTGCCCTTGATCCGGATGGTAATATTGTCTTTCAGCCCTCAGGCATCGCTATACAGCCCGTGACAGGTTATTTATTTGTACTGGCTCATGTCGGCAAAACACTTCTGATACTCGATAGGGACGGGCAGTTATTGGCAATGATGACCCTTTCAATGAGCCTGTTTGCCCAACCCGAGGGAATCTGCTTTACGAAGGCTGGCGATATGTTTATTTCAAACGAGGGTGCCGGCGGAAAAGCGACCATATTGCTCTTCAAAAATAAAATTCCAAGATGAAAAAAATTGAAATCCATTTAATTTTTCCTCTGTTGCTGGCGTCATTGACCGCTGGCTCACAATCTGCTGTTTCTCCCGGTGATCAGGTCTCTTCATCAACAACCGGAATTCACAACCGTGACTGGACAATACTGGCCACATATACCGTTCCGGGGAAAGCCTCCGGGCTGGCATTCGATGGAGAATACCTCTTCTGTGGCATTTATGGAGTGAACAGCGATAAGGTTTATCGTATCAATCCTGATGATGGCAGCTATGTTGAACAGTTTTCCAATCCCGATATCGATGATGCTTTCGGCCTCACCTGCGATGGAACTAACCTGTGGACGATAATACAGCCCGTTAGCAGCTCAAACCAGGCACAGGCAACAGAAATGGATATATCCGGCGGCAATTTCCTCAGCCAGATTATCCTGCCCGATCACTATATGTCGGGCATCGCCTTTGATAATGGCAATTTTTGGGTGGCCACCTATTATCCGGATCCGGGAAAAATTTACAAAGTCGATCCGTCAGGCAACGTGCTGGTCCAGTTTCAATCACCTAATCAGCAACCATGGGATATTTGTGTTGAAAATGGAAGTTTATGGGTGGCTGACTATAATGCAGATATGATCTATAAACTTGATCAATCGGGTAATGTCCTTGAAAACCATCCTTCACAGGGTATCAAACCCTCAGGGATTGTTTATGACGGTCAGTACCTCTGGTATGTCGATGGCCAGCTTGGCTCACCCAGCACCTTGTATAAAGTTGACCTAAGCGGGTCGGGAACACCTCAGATCAACATCCCCGTAGCGGAATATAATTATGGTCCTGTCACCATCGGTGATTCGGTTGTATGGTATCTGGAAATCAATAATTCGGGTACAGGTGATCTGGTTGTTGACCATATTGCCATTCCTGACGCTGTGCCCATTTTCAGTTGGTATGCCTTTCCGGCAGTTCTATCGCCTGGTGACCAAATCCTTGTTGATTTGATATATAAACCTCAGGATCCTATTCCTTTAAATGCGTTAATTACAGTGTATTCCAATGATCCTGTCCACCTGGCAGTGGATGTTACACTTACCGGAGTGGGAGTTATATCTGGACCATCCCTGTTCCTTACCGAATCCTGGCACGATTATCAGAATGTAAGGATGAATGCCTTTACCCGGTGGTTTGCTGAGATCAGGAATCTGGGTGATGAGCCGCTGATAATCACTGATCTTATATTTGATGATTCACATTTTTTTGCTGATGAGGGCTTTTCGCTGCCATGCCAAATCCCTGTGCAGGGCTCTGCATTGCTGGGGATATGGTTCCACCCTGAAGAGAATATGAACTACACCGCCACAATTGATATAATAAATAATGATCCTTTCTATAATCCTGCTGAACTTACCCTTGAGGGTACTGGCCTTAATCAGGATTATCCGGTGGGTACGCTATTATGGGATTATTCCATCACCACCAGCTATGATAACAGCCCGAAGGCCATTGCACCATTAAACGACATCACCGGCGACGGGATTAATGAAGTGATCATTTGCTCCGAGGATGATTTTATCCGGTGTTTGAATGGCAATTCATCCGGTACAGCTGATGTGCTTTGGGAGCGCGAAATATATGCCGGTGCTGTATATAGTCAAAATGCACTGTCTGCGACCACCGACCTGGACAATGACGGTTATAATGACCTGGTAGCCGGCACAGCATGGGGCGACAGATCAATCATTTGCCTGTCAGGAAAGGACGGCAGTATCATCTGGAAGCACGATACACATGAATATGGCGATGGCGGATGGGTATATCAGGTGAATTATTCCTATGATTACAATAACGACGGCACATCCGACATCCTCGCTGCCACCAGCGATGATGCCAATAATACCGGACCACGGCGCATCTATTGCCTGGATGCCTTTACCGGAATACCTATATGGGATTGTGTCACTGAAGGACCTGTGTTTTCAGTCATTGGTATTGAGGATTTTAACGGCGACATGAAACCCGATGTTCTGGCAGGAGCTTCTGATTCCGGTGAAAACGAAGGCCGTGTGTATGGTATCAATGGACTGAATGGTAACATTTTATGGACAGCATATGCCGAAGGTACATCGGTGTGGGCTCTGACACAGACAGATGATGCAAATGGTGATGGGATAAAAGATGTGATGGCAGGTGATTTTGGCGGACACCTTTATCTGCTTGATGCTGCTGATGGTTCTGTTATTCATAATTCAAGCATTGGCCCTTGCCTCATCCTGCGATTCGAAAAACTCAATGACGTGAATGGGGATGCACATCCTGACGTTCTTATTGGACATAGTGGCTCCAATGCAGTTGTAGTCGATGGTATGACCTGCCAGAATATCTGGTTGAAACCTGTCGCCGATATGCCATGTAATATCGACAGGATAGAAGATATCAGCGGCGATGGAATCAATGATGTCATTATTGGCACTCTTTACGCTGATAATTATTGCTATTTCCTGGATGGCACAGATGGTTCAGAGATTGAATCGGTTAATACCGGTGATCCTGTTGATGCCATTTCTGCCATATCCGATATAACCGGCGATGGATCGATGGAGGTTGTCACAGGGGGCAGAAGTGGCAGTGTCACATGCTTAAGTGGAGGACTCAATGCTTCAATTGGAATAAAAGAGCCATCATTGGTTGCCACTCCTGATATCCGGCTGAGCGTTCACCCAAATCCTCTTCATGAGGAAACGGTAGTTTTTATTAAAGTGAATCAGGATATTATTTTCGACCTTGTTGTAATTGATGTGCAGGGCCGCGTCGTCAGGTCCCTGATCGGGGATGCTGTCGCTTCAGATTTATATTCAGTAATTTGGGACGGAACTGACGATGCCGGAAACTCATTGCCCGAAGGAATATATTTTATCACTATTGTCCGACTAAAGTCTGATTTTCAATTGACCCTTATGTAACAGTCAGAAAATCAGATATAATTTGTTCATTTTTTGTTTTTTCAAAAGTAGACCTCCCCTCATGTCAAGGCAAATTTTAGCTGTACTAACC